>PFGG01000066.1 GCA_002783405.1 bacterium (Candidatus Blackallbacteria) CG13_big_fil_rev_8_21_14_2_50_49_14
TTTTCAGGTACTTTCAGCCCCCCAGCCGATCAATTGCCCTTCAGATTATCAATACTATGGCTATGCCTGTGCACAAACGGGTCTGGTTACAGCTTTAAATGCTTCTCTGGGCTTCTTTCCTGTGCCCCCCCCCACACCTGCAGGAGATTCTGTTTCTTTGACTTCTTCGGGTCTCTATTCACGAATTGTTGAAGGCCAGTCAGGCTATTACTATGGTGTAAATGTGCTCGAAACAGGGCTCAATGCCCAGAATCAACCCATTGCAACCCGGCTGATTCTCAGTACAGGAGTGAATGCCTGGGATCTGGGCTCGCTTAATGGGGGTTTCAGTCGAAATGTTTCCAGTTCCATCGAACTGGTCAGCAGCGATGGCTTGAATTTTACGCTGGATACCAGTCGTTCCTGGCCAGCAGGGTTTGGCTTTAATTACCAATCAGACACAAACAAGCTGACCGATGGTGGTGAGGTTTGTGTTGAAGGTTCCTGGGGCACAAGCAATAACAGTATGTGGGTTAACTCTGCCAGCGGGGTTTGGAACCCGACTGAATCCAAAGCACAGTTTCAACTGAGTATCTCAGGCACGGCTCAAGGGGGAGCCTCTGTTTTTGCTGTCAATTCTGAGGGAACGAGTTTCTGTTCAAACTATGGGGTGGGAGGGCCTTCTACCGCAAGTATTTCACTTGAAGTTTATTTGCCTCCCCAGCCAGATCCCCAGCCTACGCCCACTCCTACGCCAAGTGAATCAAATCCACCTGACTCAGCCGCTGAAATTAGTTTGGAAGAATGCAGCAAAATTAACGCCTATTGTCCAGTTGTACCTCGTTCTGGTGACTTTCAAATTCTGGCAAAAAAGAGAACACCCTTAGAATATCTCATCGCTTTACAAAAAGAATTGAGTTCAGAACTCGCCAAAACAACAGCATTAATCTGGTATCAAAACGAAATTAATCGTTTACAAACACAAAATACAATACTTCGTGAAGAATTAAGACAAAGTATCCAAGCCTATCGTAATTCAAGTTCAAATTCCAAAAAACTTGTCGATGCCACAATCGATAAAATGCAAATGCTTATGAATACCAGAAAAATAATGGAGCGTTACTATGCAGCAATTATCTATCTCAACAATGCCTCTGCGATGTTCCCTTGTGAATCTTGTGTAAAAAAAGCGCTACAAATTGTTGGCAAACAGGATAAAGGAGATCTGTTTGAACGCGAAATTTTGGAGATTTATCGCAATACGGTCGCGTCAAATCCCCTCAGTATGAAAACAAATCTTACCTATCAATTGCCAGGAAGATCAGATACCTATGAGCTTGATTTTGAATCCAGTGATCGTGTTGGAGAAATCTCAAATCAATTAAGACGGTTTAAAGGAGGAAAGGATGATCAAATTGAACGCCACCTTGAGTATGCCCACACTCAGGGGGGAGGAAAGCCAGTCGAATTGGTCTATGGTTATAATACGAAAGAACAGGAACTCAATAAAATCCGTACAGATTTTGCCTCACAAATTCGAGCTGGAAATCTGATCTTAACCGACTGGAGAGATGTGGTTCTGCCCCCTCTATGAGAAACGAGCCTGTAGAATTTACTTTTTTTGGATTTCAAAAAAAATATCTGGATACATTTTTAGATCAGTGGTTTCTCTTTGATGAGAAAAATTATGTGCGAGAACATCGATATGATTCAAAAATAAAACCCTTTGGTTATGAGTATGCCTCAAGATTTCAGCGAAAATTCTGGAATTATTCAGAATTCATAGCTTACTGTAAAAGCCAAGCTGAAGTAAATCTGGGTATTTTTGGAAAACTTAGGCTTGAAGGCACAAATATTGGCCAGGGAATGTCGTGTGAAATTTTCACCTCTGGCCCCATGCCCCGTCTGGAATTTTGTTTTAATGAATTTGCCATCAGAGAAGCTGAAGATGAAGAGCTTGAAATGATGTACGACTATGTCAAACGCATGGCTGAAACATTTGAAATTCCCTATGTGGTCTTTTGTGAGGTATCAACAAGTCCAGAAGAATTTAGATTTGATGGCAAGAGCCTGGAAATAGATCTCATTCTTTTAAATCAAAGCATGGACGATGATGAGTTTATTGATCGCATCTGGGTTCACAAGGGTTGGCCCGCTCCAGATAATTATCCCGTGATCTATGTTCAAACCTATCCTGGTAGCTACCAGGAATATCAAAGTATTCGCTTTGATGGAAAAACACAAGATCTCTATGATCAAAGAAGAGAGGAGCGAGCAAGGGAGAAAGATCCGCTAACAGGTCAAGCTATTGCGCAAGAAATCCATTCTGAAGAAAAAAAGCAGACCTTTTCTTGGGATGGTTCTTACCATACCGTTCCCTACGAACCAGCCAGCAACTATCCTCTCAGTGTGCCTCAAAAAAACAAAATGAAATTTGATTTACTGGCTTTAATCGATAATCTTATCAACAACCGAATTTCATATGCCATTTTTTCTGATGAATTTTCAGATCTACTCTATAAGGTTCCTCATTTCTGCATGTTTAAGACAGATCTCTCTTTCTTTGAGGAAATAGATCGTCTCACATATTTGTCTTTAAATGAAAACGAAATAAAAATGGAAATAGAGAAACGCTACAAGCAGTATTCAAAAAGCAACAGAGATTGATCGAGACTCTTAGCCAACCCAATCGGCCCTAGAAAAACCAGCCTTCACCAACCTGAAAAGCCCCACTCCGAACAGAGTGACAACAAGCTTCAGGTATCAAACACAAAACAAGCCAAAATACCCGCAGATCTAGAGATCCAAGCAAAATTTTGCTATAGTAAAAGAAAGGTCTGATTAAGGACTGAACAGATCATTAAGTGATCTTTAAGTTTCTTCTAAGTTTATAGAAGCCTTCACAAGATCCTGACAGCCTTTTGCGACAATACCTGTGTGAAGTTTGCCAAAACCCGGAGGAACCCGAACCATGCCGAACCTGAGACCCCTCAACGAAATTATGCCCGCTCAACAGTATCAGCCTCAACAGCCTGTACAACCTCAGCCTCAACCCGCTGAGCAATACCAACCCCAACCTGCCATGCCTGGCAACCTGCGTGTCGAACAACTGACCAACTCTGCTCAAATGCAGAGTTTTCAGAACAACGGCCGTGTTGAAGTTGTCATTCAGGATCGCACCCGGGGTCACTTCGTTATTTCTGCAGATCAGCTGAATATCTCCATGGTGGATCAACAGACCGGCGGCATCGGTCTGGGTAACGAACTTCGCATGTTTGACGCCAATGGTGATGGCTGGCTGGTAGAACAAGAACTTCAAACTGCAATTGGTTCCGCTCCCGTTGGCGAAGGCACTTCCAAATTTGAACACGTTGCATCCACCACCCTGGGTGGCGGTATGTTCGGTGCAGCGGTTGGCGGAATCGCCGCAAAAATGGGTCTGGATATCGGCAGCAAGCTCGGTGGCAAATTTGCAGGAACCAAAGGCTGGATGATCGGTGCTGGCGCTGGCGCAGCTGTCGGTCTGGTCGCAGGTTTTATCACCCACAAAGGCAACAAGGCCAATGACTCAGCCCCTGCCAATGTCAATGGCTACCGTGCTGAAACTCAGTGGAACGAAAGCCGTTTGGCCAAGACCGTTCTCTAAACAAACTTCACAACCAAGCCCCGGAAATTCCGGGGCTTTTTTCATGGGAAGATTTTGGGGCTGACTTCTGTTGAGAACCTCCAGGCAGTTCCCACGTGCCAGCGTTTAGAGCATTAAGCAACGCAGACGACTTCAGCGAAACTTCGTATGAACCCTCAAGAGAAACGCTCAGAGCGGATCCGTCTCTCGCGCCCAAAGTCTATTCAGGCAGGCCAACCCCAAAATCAGGGCTGAATGCTCAGGTAAAAGCCATACGAGAGCTTGAGTCGTTCAAGCTTTGTATCTGCACGGGTTGGTTTCTGGAAGTGAAAATCTAGCCCAGCAGAGACAAGAAAATCCCTGCTGGGCTTCAAGTGTGAATTATAAAAAGCTGGTGCCCTGTAGCCACTGCAAAAGGGGAACCAAGCCAGGAAAAACATTGAGGAAATTCACCGGGGCAAAGCCGGCCCAAAGCACAGCAAAACCACTGCAGCCCAAAACAGCGCCCAAGGCGATCGGACGCACACGGGGCGCTTCGAGATGGGGGGCGGTGGGCTCCATATAAAGGGTCATGATCACCTTCAGATAATAGACAATTGAAAGTATGCTGCCCAAAATAGCCACAGCGACAACCGCTGTCTGCTGCGCTTGAATCGCCGTTAAAAACAGATAGTATTTGGCAAAGAAACCACCCAGGGGGGGAACGCCAATAAAAGAGAAAAACAAAATACTCAGCCCCAAAGCCGTCAGTGGATAGCGCTTGCCCAAACCTGCAAGATCTGAAATCTGAACAAATTCTTCGTTTTGCGAACTGAGCCAGGTCAGGGCTGTAAAAATGCCCAAAGAACTGAGCACATAGATCAAAAGATAATAGAGCAGCGCGGGAATGGCTTCATTCCCAGCGTGCAGGGCCAGAGCGGTCAGCCCGGTAAGCAGATAGCCCGTATGCGCGATACTGGAATAGGCAAGCATGCGTTTGATATTGCGCTGGGTATAAGCCAGAATATTCCCACCGAGAATGGTTAGAATCGCGAGCACGCCCACAACTTCCACCCAATAGGACTTCAGCGAGATAAAACCCTCTCCTAAAACGCGGATCATCAATGCGAAAAAAGCAGCTTTCACAGCCGTGGCCATAAACCCCGTCACGGGCATTGAAGCCCCTTCGTAGGCATCGGGAGACCAGGTATGAAAGGGAACCGCTGCCACCTTAAAGGCCATGCCAATCAGCACCAGCATCAGGCCCATGCCCGCCAAAGGCTCAAGAGGATGGGTTGAGAAATAGGTGTGTAAAGCGTAAAGACGGGTAGACGCAACCGAGCCATAGAGCATGGCAATGCCATAGAGCAGCAGGGCTGAGGCCAGAGAGCCCAAAAGAAAATATTTAAAGGCCCCTTCATTGGCGCGAATATTGTTGCGGGCATAGCCCACCAAGACATAGATCGCTACCGAGACCACTTCCAGGGCAATATACAAAGTAATCAGATCACGGCTGGAACTCAAGAGCAACATGCCACTCAAAGCGAAGAAGAGCAGGGCATAGAATTCGGCCTGCACCAATCCCTCACGCTCAAGATAATAGGAAGCATTCAAAACCGTCACAAAGGTAGCAACCGTCAATAAAAGATGGAAAAAGAGTGCATAGGGATCCACCATCAGGTAACCGCCCATGATTTCGGCATTGGGCCAGTCAATATACGCTTTGATCGAGGCAGCACCCACACAGCCCAGCCCCACTATTGAGAGATAAAAGAGCAAGGAGCCCTGTTTACGGGAGGGAACAAAGACCCCGATCAAGAGCAGTACAAGCCCCCAGAAAACAGGCAGAGCGACGGGTAAAAAAACAGACCATTTATCCATGGAAAGAGGCATCACTTTCGGGCGAGATCACCTGCTGGGGAAAATTGCGAAACTGTAGATACTGCTGAACAGAAGACTTTGTACGCTCCAGAACAGGCGCGGTATAAAGCCCCATCAAAACTACAGCCAGCACCAGCGGGACAAAAACAGCCTGACACAAGGGGGCCAGGGTAAGAGAAGTCTCTCGTTGCGGGGCATGAAAGGCTCCAAAAAGAAAACGTTGGTTTAACCAGAGCATATACGCGGCAGAAAGGATCAGGGTCAGAGCGGCTCCGGCTCCCAAGAGGGGAGAATGGGTGGTCACACCCAAAAGAATCAAAAACTCACCGACAAAGCCATTCAGACCCGGCACGCCAATCGAGGCAAAACTAAACAGTGAAAAAAGCACGGCGAAAAGAGGTGCTGGCTTGGCCAAGCCACCCAACTCAGCAATCTCGGTGGTGCCATAATGCTCTTCAATCAAGCTGACCAATAAAAAGAGTGCGCCAGTGGCCACCGCGTGGTTAATGATGTGATAGAGGGTTCCCTGCAAACTGCTCTGATTCCAGCTAAAGACTCCCAAAGCCAGCAAAGACATATGGCTGAACGAAGAATAGGCAAGTAAACGCTTGAGATTGGTCTGGCCCAAGGCCGCAAAAGCCCCGTACACAACCCCCAAGACCGCCAGCCCAGACAGGTAAGGGGCCCATTGGGTCATCGACTCAGGAAAAAGCGGAACCACTATCCGAATCAGGCCATAGATTCCCATTTTGGCCATCAGACCTGACAAAAGAAAAGTCACCAGCGAAGGGGCTTCTTGATAGGTATCCGGCAACCAAGTATGCAAAGGGAAAAGCGGAACCTTGATCAAAAACGCCAGGGCAAAGCCAAAGAAGAGCAGATCGACCAAAGGCGTCAAGGGCAGATGCAGTTGATACAGAACCGGCAGCGAAAAACTCCAGTCCCCTGTTTTAGCGTGGTACTGAACTCCCAGATAGAGAATGCTGAACAAAAGCACCAGCGAACCCACCATGGTATAAATCACGAATTTTAAAACCGCTTGTTTGCGTTTGGGGCCGCCCCAAAGGCCGATCATAAAAAAGGCAGGAATCAACATGAGTTCCCAAAACAGGTAAAAGAGGAAGAGATTCAAAGCCAAAACGGTTCCCAAAAGACCCGCCTCAAAGAGCAAAAGCAGCGCAAAGAAAGAACCCGGATAGGCTTTTTTCGAAGCATAGGCCATCAGCATGGCAATCAGGATAAAAACAGGAATCAGCAAAACCAAAAAGAGGCTGATGCCATCCACCGCCAGATGGTACTCAATCCCAAAGCGTGGAATCCAGTTCAGTTTTTCTTCCATCTGAAATAGATTCTGGGGTTGAAAACGCAGCAGTACAGCAGCCGCTAAAAGCAGATCAAGCAAAGCAATCACAATCGCGCTGGGTTTCACCAGATGCTCGGCTTTACGCGCAAGCGCAAGAAGAGCCAGACCACCCACAAAGGGAAGAAAAATAAGCAGACTTAAGAGATGGTTCATAGCTCAAAAACTCCGGGTAAGTGCAAAAGAAGATAAAGGTAGACCAGAATAAACAGGCCAAAAAGCATATATTGGGCATAGGTTCTGACATGGCCTGTCTGTAAAGTGCGTAAAGAAAGGGAAAACACATAATAGGCCCAGGTTCCAGCCCGAATCACGCCATCAATCATAATCGGTTCAGCGACCTGGCGGCAGAACTGGCCCAAAGCCAACCAGGGTTTGACAATTCCTTTTTGGTAAAGCAGATCAAAACCAAATTTAGCATCCAAAAGCTGGGTAAAGGCATTGACCGGAATAGCAGGCACAGTGTCTGTAATTTTGCCAAAGCGTTTCAAGGCAAAGCCAATCCCAGCGGCAGCAGCCAAAACCGAAAGCGCCATCAGCATCAGAGAAACCCCCTGAACAGAAGCTGCGGCGACAGGGTGCTCGCCATACAGGGGCGAAAGCCAGTGAACAAACCAATTGGGCAAGCCCAATGTTGCTGGCATCCCTAAGAAACCCACGCTGACTGCGCCCAGGCCCAAAAGCGCCAAAGGCAATTTCATCAACAAAGGCTCAGATTGAGGCGCGTGGTCTCCACGGTAAGTGCCCCCAAAGGCCAAAAAGTAAAGGCGGAACATATAAAAAGCGGTGAGCGCAGCGGTTACAAGCCCCACGCCCCAAAACAGATAGTGCTGTTTTTCCCAGAGCGACCAGAGAATTTCATCTTTGCTGAAAAAACCCGCGAAGGGGGGAATACCGGCGATGGCCAGGCAGGAGACCAGCATCGCGGCATGGGTCACAGGCAAGTATTTACGCAACCCGCCCATTTTACGCAGGTCTTGCTCATGGTGAAGGGCATGAATAATCGCACCAGCGCCTAAAAACAGAGCGGCCTTGAAAAAGGCATGGGTAAAGACATGAAACATCCCTGCGGCATAAGCGCCACTGCCAACGCCCATGAACATATAGCCCAGCTGGCTGACGGTTGAATAGGCCAAGACCTTTTTAATATCATGCTGAACCAAGGCGATCAAGGCGGCCATCAAGGCCGTCAGAGAACCAATCAAAACAATCAGCCAGGCCACAGCGGGCGTTGCGGTATAAATAAAGTGCAGACGCGCCACCATATACACTCCCGCTGTCACCATCGTCGCAGCGTGAATCAGTGCACTGACCGGTGTTGGGCCCGCCATGGCATCGGGCAACCAAACATGCAGCGGAATCTGGGCTGACTTGCCCAAGGCACCGATCAAAAGCAAAAAGGCAATCACAGGCAGAATATAAAAATCAGAGGCTCCTATTTTGGCCTGAATCGTTGCAAAATCAAAGGCCCCGGTTTCTCTGAAAAGCAGAAAAATACCCAAGATAAAGCCGAAGTCACCGACCCGGTTGACCAAAAAGGCTTTGGTTCCGGCGCCCGCTTTTGCTGAATCTTCAAACCAGAAACCAATCAAGAGATAAGAGCAGAGCCCAACCCCTTCCCAGCCCATAAACAAGCCGATGATATTATCGGAGAGAATCAGCAGCAACATGGCCCCTAAAAAGAGATTGAGCCAGGCAAAATAACGGGCAAAGCCCCGATCGCCATGCATATAGCTGAGCGAAAAGAGATGAATCAGGGTGCCTATAAACGTAATCATCAGCACCATAATCGCGGAGAGATGATCCATGCTCAGACCCAGTTTGATTTGAAAACTGCCGGTATCGAGCCAGTTGAGCAAGGTGCTCTGCCAAACCGCAGCGGAATCACCCAGCATGGGCAAAAACAACAAGAGCGCAATCAAGGTGGCCAGCGCAGGTCCTGAACAGGCAATCGCTCCAACGACTTTTTCAGAAAGCCCCTGTTGCTGACGGGCATTGAATAAACTGCCCAAGCCCAAAACCAAGGCTCCCGCCAGAGGCAGCAGAACAATCAGATTTAAAAGCGGATTCAGCTGTAAAGCTGCCGTGGGCAGTGAAGTGTGTGCAGCAGAGTGAAGCAACATCGCAATCAGCCTTTCAGAGTGTCGAAATCATCGACATTGAGCGTCTGTCGGTTTTTAAAGATCAGAATCACCAGCGCCAGACTGATCGCCGCTTCAGCGGCGGCCACGGCAATCACAAAGAAAACATAGATATGGCCATCCAGGTGATTAAAGAAGCGCGAAAAGGCCACAAAGCTGAGATTAATGCCATTGAGCATCAACTCCAAAGAAAGGAACAGAATAAAAATGTTTTTACGGCTGATAAAACCTGCAAGGCCCAGAAAAAAAAGCAGGGCGCTCACGGTAAGATAGTGTAAAGGTCCAATCATCAGGCTCTCCGTTTCGCCAGGGCCACGACCCCCACCAGGGCCACCAGCAAAAGAATTGAAATCACTTCAAAGGGAAACACATGGTTGCGGTAAAGGGCCAGCCCAACCGCTTGGATCGAGCCAAAGTCCGATGAAACGGTAGGAAAAACCGCATTTCCAAACTGGGCAATCATTGCACGCTGAACCAAAAAGAAAAAGGGAGCCAAGGCCAAGAGCGCAAGAAAAACCCGTGAGGCAATATTTTTTTCAGGGGGAAGATGGTCTATGCGCACATTCAAAAGCATGATCACAAAGACCATCAAGGCCATAATCGCGCCTGCATAAACCAAAATTTGAATCACGAAGAGAAAATCAGCTGACAATAAAGCGTATAAGCCAGCCAAGGCAATCAAGGTCATGACCAGAGAAAGAGTTGCAGACAGAGGGTGCCTGCGGGTAATGGTCATCAGACCACCGGTCACCGCAATGATTGATAGTATTGTGAAGTAGGCCGTTGTTTCCATGATTTCTGCTTCGTTATTGAGTGCCTTTCAGGTGCAAGAGGCTAAACCATTATAACGGATCCCCCATCAGCCCCCAATATGTTCTGGTGATTTAGACGTGAAAAGAGGCTTTTGAGGATCGCTTCAGGGGTGTGTCATCCTGCAAAAATGGTGGTATACTCGATTAACTTGCCCACAGAGCGCAGACGGAGGAAAAAAGCGAATGGCTTCTATCATGATTGTCGATGACTCCAGTGTTACCCGGAAAGTCATCAAAAAACATATTGGCAGCGGCCCCTATGCCGGCCTGAACCTGATTGAGGCGGCAGACGGTGAGCAGGCGCTTGAAACCTTCAAAGGTGGCGCGCGTCCAGACGTGGTTTTAAGCGACTGGAATATGCCCAAAATGAACGGTTTAGAGTTTGTCAAAAAACTCAGAGAATACGAGAGTTCTATTGGCACTGAAGCGGATAAAAAAGTCAAAATCATCATGATCACGACAGAAGGTACCATTGACAAGGTCACCGAAGCAATGGAGTCAGGTGTGAATGAGTATATTGTCAAACCCTTTACAGCTGATACCCTCAACAAAACCCTGAAAAAGGTTTTGCCGCTGCACGTCTGAGCTGGCGCAAGACACATGGCTTTAGAAAAGCATTTTATCCGCGCTGTCAACAGCGCGGTTTCAAACCTTTTGAGCACCATGATTCCGATGGACTTTAAACTTTCAGAGGAGTCCGCTCAGAACCCGGCAAATACCCAGGGGTTTTCCAGGGAGCTGGTGGGAACCATCGATATCCGTGGGGGACTCAGCGGCAGTATTTCTGTCATGCTTTCCTATCCCCTGGCCATTTCCATGGCCTCGCTTCTGCTTGAAGAGGAATTGGATGAGGTCAATGAAGATGTCTATGAAGCCGTTGCCGAAATTACCAATATGATTGCTGGCGGAGTCAAAACCAGTCTTTCTCAGCATGGCAGCTCCTTCGTGATTGGCCTGCCCCAGGTTTTTGATCTGGGCGGAGACAAGATCTCAGCCTTTCCCGAAGCTGGCAAAGGTCAATTCCCCATTAATGTTCCTGTAGAAACCCTTCAAGGTGCTTTTTGCGTGGCATCTTTGCTGCAGGAAGAGGCTTTTGCTTGAGTGTTTCAACGGCCATGACCGAACTGCTTACAGAAACTCTGCAGGTTGTTTCTTTCAGGCTTGAAAACGAGATTTATTCTTTGGATATTCTCTGTGTACAAGAGATTATTAAGGTTTTACCTGTCACGCAGGTTCCCCTCACGCCCCCCTGGATGGCGGGCGTGATTAATTTGCGCGGTCAGATTTTACCCTTGATTCATTTGGCCTCGCGTTTGGGCCTCAAAAAAACGCCTTACCAACGCAATACCCGCTTTGTGATTGTGCGTGGCAGAGAACAGAATGTCGGACTGGTCGTCGATGAAGTACAGGAAGTACTGCGTCTGCCGGTTTCTCAACTGGAACCCCCTCCCGCCACATCGATTGAAAAAGACTATATTCAGGCGGTCTGCAAACATGACAACAGGCTGGTGATTGTGCTGGATTTGCCAAAAGTACTCTATGATTACAAGCCCCGCCCCGAAACAGTACAGGAGGTTGTATGAAAATTTTTGCCAAACTACTGGTCAGCTTTGGGATTACCTGCGTATCCCTGCTGCTGGTGCTGATGATCAGCCTGGCTGGTCTGGATCAGCTCAACCAAAAGCTCGATCAGGTCTACGATACGATTGATACCAAAACAGAACGCGTGGTTCAAACCTACCAAGAAAGCCAGCGTATCCAACACCAGGCGACCTTTCAATTGGTCTTTGTTTTTATTGGGGGCCTGGTTTTCTCATTGGTGATTGCCGTCTGGCAAGTACGCCAGATTACCCGTTCCCTCAAGGAGGTCAATCAGGTAGCCACCTCGATTGCGGGAGGAAACCTCAACAGGGTAGCGGTGGTCAAAACACAGGATGAATTCGCAGAACTGGCCTATACCTTTAATGAGATGACCCATAATCTCAATGAAAAATTTGCACGCATTCTCGAAACCTCCAATAAAACAGCGCAATCCTCCAGCGAGATTCAGTCTCTGTCGCGGGAAACGGCGGCAGGTGCAGCCAAACAAGCCTCTGCCATCACTGAAATTTCTGGTTTTATGGAAGAAGTCAGCCGTTCCGTCAAAGGCATTGATAACCAGGCCGAAGCCCTGGCTTCCCGCTCCAGCGAAACCATGGGCCAGATTGAACAGGTGGCTCACAATCTGAGTCAGTCCACGCAAAGCATTACCCGTCTTTCCGAGGCCAGTGACCAGGTCTCTGACGTGGTCAGCCAAAACTTCAGAGCCTTTGCTGAAATCAAAGAAAGTGCAGAGTATATCAGCCGGGGCACGGGAGATACCTCTGCCGCAATCAATGAGCTGTCTGCCAGTTTCAATGAAGTCTCTACCAGCCTGCAGGAAGGGGCAAAACTGGCCCTTGATATGCAGGAAGCAGCCTTTGAGGGCAGTGCTGCCGTTCAGGAAACCATCAACGGCATCAACCATCTCAAAGAAGTGGTTTTGGAAGCATCGAAGGTCATTGAACACCTGGGTTCCAGCACCCAAAAAATCGGCGAGATCATCAATGTAATTGACGATATCTCTGATCAGACCAACCTGCTGGCACTGAATGCGGCGATTGAAGCTGCCCGTGCCGGTGAGCATGGCAAAGGCTTCGCGGTAGTCGCCGATGAGGTCAGAAAACTGGCCGAGCGCTCCAGCCGGGCCACCAAAGAGATCTCGGATCTGATCCGGGGTATTCAGGTCGAAGCCGATGGGGCTGTCAAAACCGTTCAGGGGGGAGTGACCCAGGCTGAACAGGGAGCCCGTCTGGCCGCTGAAACCGGAGGCAAGATCAACCAGGTTATCAAAGGGGTCGAAACCACGGTCACCCTGATTGAACAGATCAAAAACGGAGCGGAAGAACAGGCACGTGCTGCAGAGCATATTGCCCACCGCGCTGAAGAGATGAATCATCAGGTCACCAAGGTCACCGAGGCTGTAAAAGCCCAGGCCTTCAATACCGAAAACATCGTGCAGACGATTGAACAGGTACGCCAGATGATCAAGCAGATCGTACAGGCCACGCAAAACCAGGAAGACAGCAATCAACAGATTGTTGCTGCCGCCACCAAAATCAACGAAGCCTCTCAGGCCATCCGCAACGATACAGCCCGTCAGGTCACTTCGATTGAACGGATTACCTCTGCGATTACAGAAGTGGAAAAAATCGCCGATGGCAATGAGCATATTGCCCATCGCACGATGGAATCGGCCCAAGCTGTGGCCGAGTATGGCGAAGAATTACGTGAGATGGTCCAGGAGTTTCACCTGGCCCCTGTCAACAGTGCTTCACGTAAGAAATACATTACCCAATTCAAAGGCGGCGGAGATGTCAAAACCGCGCGCTTGGGAATGCTTGAAAGCGGCAGTTAAAGCCACTTAAACAAAATTAGATGAGGTCGGAAAATTCCGGCCTCTTTCTATTTTTTTGAAATCGATAAGGGGTCCTTTGCCTGCCCTGAGAAACAAAGCACACAAATCTCAAACCTCATCACCTGCGACGTGCCTCTCTGATCAGAGCCAGAGTCCCTCATTCCCCTTGGCTTAAATTGAAAAATATCAGCGACTCTGCAAGGGAATAAGCGCTTCCTACTTAATTTTCAGCCTCGTTTGCGGTATAATGATTCAGTTTTACCAGGAGAAATATCCACCCATGACCACTGATCAAGCGCCGCCTGCGGAGCAGGAATCCAGCCCCTTTGTAACGATCCAAGACGAAATGAAGCAGTCCTTCATGGACTACGCCATGTCCGTCATCGTCTCACGGGCCCTGCCTGATGTCCGCGATGGCCTGAAACCCGTGCACAGACGCATTCTCTATGCCATGCACGAAATGGGCATGACCCCGGATAAACCTTTTAAGAAATCGGCCCGTATCGTCGGGGAAGTTTTGGGTAAATACCACCCCCACGGAGACAGCGCGGTTTACGATACGATGGTGCGTATGGCCCAGCCCTTCTCCCTGCGCCATATGATGGTCGACGGCCAAGGTAACTTCGGCTCGATTGACGGGGATTCCGCAGCAGCCATGCGTTATACCGAAGCCCGCCTGTCTAAATTCGCCATGGAAATGCTGGCGGATCTCGATTGCAATACTGTCGGTTTTACCCCCAACTTTGACGGTTCTCTCGAAGAACCGATTGTCATGCCCAGCAAAGCCCCCAACCTGTTGATCAATGGCGTCACCGGGATTGCCGTCGGGATGGCCACCGAAGTCGCCCCCCACAATCTCAAAGAGGTCTGCGAAGGCCTGGTTTACTTGATTGACAACCCCGATGCCAGCATTCTCGACCTGATGGATTTTATCAAAGGCCCAGATTTCCCCACCGGCGGCATTATCCTCGGCAACCGGGGCATTCGTGAAGCCTTTGAAACCGGACGTGGCAAAGTTACCATGCGTGCCGTGATTGATTTTGAAGAAGGCCATGGCCGCGAGCGCGACCGCCTGATCGTCAAAGAAATCCCCTTCCAGCTCAACAAAACCACCCTGGTTGAACATATCGCCGATCTGGTACAGACTGGCAAACTCGAAGGCATTGCCGATCTGCGTGACGAATCCGATCGTAACGGCATGCGCATCTGTATTGAATTGAAACGCGACGCCAATTCCCAGGTCGTGCTGAACAATCTCTACCAGCAGACCCGTCTGCAATCCAATTACAACTACAATATGGTGGCCCTGGTCAATAACCAACCCCGTCTGCTGAGCCTGAAAGACATTCTCCAGGAGTTTTTAAAGCACCGGATTGAAGTCATTCGTCGCCGCACCCAGTTTTTCCTGGATCGTGCCGAAGGCCGTGCTCACCTCGTAACAGGCTTTCTCAAAGTGCTGGATAACCTCGATGCGGTGATTGAGACCATCCGCGCTTCAAATGGCACCCAAGAGGCCCAGGCCGCTTTGATTGAACGCTTTGAACTGAGTGAGCGCCAAGCCACCGCCGTTCTGGAAATGCAATTGCGCCGCCTGAATGGCCTCGAACAGAAAAAACTTGAAACCGAACACTCTGAACTCTTGCTGCAAATCACTGATTTTCAGCATATTCTGGCAACACCCGAACGGGTAGCCACCCTGATTCGTGAAGAACTCGAAAAATTGGCAGCCAATTTTGAAGATGGCCGTCGCTCTCGTTTAGAAGCTGATCCTGGTGATTTTACCTATGAAGATTTGATTCCCGATGAGCCCATGGTAGTCTTCATGACCCGCCAAGGCTATATCAAACGCAGCCATCTCGACAGCTTCGAACAGCAAAAACGCGGTGGCCGGGGTGTTTCAGGGATTCAAACCCGTGATGAAGACTATATCGCCCAATTTGCAGTGACCAACAGCCATGATTCCCTGCTGTTTTTCACCAACCAGGGCATTGTCTATAATCTCAAAGCCTATGAAATTCCAGAAACCAGCCGCCAATCCAAGGGCAATAGCGTGGCCAACCTCCTTCAGTTCCGTGAGGACGAAGAAGTCACCGCCATGATTCCTGTGCGCGAATTTGACGCGGACAAAAACCTCGTCATGCTCACCCGCCAGGGCATTATCAAAAAAACCCCCTTGAATGCCTATCGCAATATCCGTCGGGCAGGCCTGATTACCGTCAACCTCGATGAGGGAGACGTGCTCGGCTGGGTCGCCCTGACCGATGGCCAACAACAGATTCTGATCGGCACAGCCAACGGCATGGCGATTAAGTTCAAAGAAGAAGATGTTCGCCCGACAGGCCGTACCTCACGCGGTGTCAAAGCCATTCAACTGAAAAACGATGACGTCGTGGTCGGCATGGCCACCCCGCAAGCGGGTCAGACCATTTTGACCGTTACCAACAATGGCTATGGCAAACGCACAGAGATCGAAGAATACCGCCTGCAAAGCCGTGCCGGTTCAGGCATTATCAATATCAAACTGCGCAAAGATGGCAAAGTCGCCAGTCTGCAGGCGGTGGATGGCACTGAGGAACTGATTGTGGTCACCTCACAGGGCATCGTCATTCGCCAGCATGTGCGCGATATCAGCGTTTACAGCCGTTCCACCAAGGGCGTGATGGTGCAAAGATTGGGCGAAGGCGATAAAATCGTCGCAATTGGCCTGATCCAGGAACAACCCGAGGCTCCCGAATCAGAAGCAAACACAACGGAAGGCGAAGCCGCCCCAGCGAGCGAAACCCCTGCCGTGGTGGCAGCAGCTGAGCCCAGCGAAGTAAGCAGCGAAAACAGCGAAAACTAGAAACAACCTCTCATGAGTTATATTGAATCGATCCGTAACTTTTCGATTATTGCCCATATTGACCATGGCAAATCGACCCTGGCCGATCGCCTGATTGAATTTACAGGCGCTCTGTCACAACGTGAAATGATGGAACAGGTGCTCGACAGCCTGGATATTGAGCGCGAACGCGGGATCACGATTAAATCCCAGTCCGCCCGTCTGAACTATACAGCTTCAGACGGCAAACCCTATATCCTCAATCTAATCGACACCCCTGGCCACGTGGATTTTACCTACGAAGTTTCACGCAGTCTGGCAGCCTGTGAAGGTGCCCTGCTGATCATCGACGCCACCCAGGGGGTAGAGGCCCAAACGATTGCCAACCTCTACCTGGCCCTTGAACACGATCTTGAAATTATCCCCGTGATCAATAAAATTGATCTGCCCAGTGCCGACGTGGATCGGGTCAAAGAGCAGATCGCGGATTTGGGGCTCGACCCCGATGAGGTGGTACTGTGCAGCGCCAAAGAAGGCATTGGCATCAAAGACCTACTCGAAGCGATCGTTTTTCATGTGCCGCCCCCCAAAGGCGACCCCGAAAAACCCCTGCAGGCCCTGATTTTTGACTCGGTCTATGATACCTATCGGGGCACAGTGGTGTATTTCCGTATTTTTGAAGGCACCCTGCGCACCCGCGACAAAATTCGCTTCATGGCCTCGGGCAAAAACTACGATGTCACGGAGTTGGGCGTGCTTTTGCCCCACCGCAAACCCGTTGAAGAACTCAAAGCCGGTGAAACCGGTTTTCTTTCAGCTGAAATCAAAGACGTGCAGCATGCCCGTGTCGGCGACACGGTCACACACAGCGAAAAACCCGCCAAAGAACCCTTGGCTGGTTATCGTCCAGCCATTCCCATGGTTTTTTGTGGGCTTTACCCCGTAGATTCTGATGATTACGAAGAACTGAAAGAGGCCTTGGGCAAACTTCAGCTCAATGACGCAGCCTTGGGATTTGAACCTGAAACCTCCAATGCCTTGGGCTTTGGCTTCCGCTGTGGATTTTTGGGACTGCTGCATATGGAAATTATTCAGGAACGTCTGGAACGGGAGTATGATCTTGCGCTGATCGCTACGGCCCCCAGTGTGGTCTACGAAGTGACCACCACCCAAGGCGAAGTGCTGATGATCGACAACCCCCAGAAAATGCCTTTGCCTCAGCATACCGAATCCATGAAAGAACCCTATGTAAAGGTCACGATCATCGCGCCCAAAGACTATGTGGGCCCCATGATGGATCTGGCCCAGAGTCGCCGGGGCCTTTTTATCAGCATGGATTACCCCACTCCCGATCGGGTCGTGATGATCTATGAAATGCCCCTCAATGAAATGATGGCAGACTTCTTTGATCAGCTCAAATCCCGCAGCAGTGGCTACGCCTCGCTCGATTACGAAATGATCGGTGTGCGTGAAGCCGATCTGGTCAAACTGGATATTTTGCTCAATGGTGAAATTGTCGATGCCCTTTCGGTGATTGTGCCCCGCGAAAAAGCGCCCATGATGGGCCGTCTTTTAACCGCTAAACTGCGTGAAATTATTCCCCGCCAGATGTTTGAAATTCCCATCCAAGCAGCGATTGGCAGCCGGGTGGTCAGCCGCGAAACCGTCAAAGCCATGCGCAAAAACGTACTTGCCAAATGCTACGGGGGCGATATTTCGCGTAAACGTAAACTGTTGGAAAAACAAAAAGCAGGTAAAAAGCGCATGAAGCAGGTCGGACGGGTTGAAATTCCGCAAGATGCCTTCATGGCGGTTTTACGCATTGGTCAAGAATAAGCGAAAAGTGCAAGGAGAGAGAAAAAATGGAAGACTATAAAGCCCCTCTGGCTGAAACCCCCGTCAGCGCGGGAGATGAATTGACCCTGGCCGATCTCGAACGCCTGCATGGACTGGAAGCAGCAGAAGCAATTGCTTCTGCTGGTTATGAAAGTAATCTTGAAGATTTGCAGGACAGCACGCTTGAACTCAGTGAAGACCTGCAGGGCAGTGATCCTGATGATCTTGAACTGGCAATTGAACACCAACGGATTGAAATTCCAAGCATGACAACAGCTCCCCCTGCTGAAGCCAGCGAAACACCTGTCGAATCACCTGCACCCGCTGCACAGCCAGGACTGATGATCCAAGTCGGTTCAGAAACTTTGGATTTGAGTAAAAAAGATGATATCTCCTGGTTTGAACAGGAATTTCAAGCCCTCTTCAGCCAAAATCTTTACCCCTATCTGCAACGCATGTCACGCACCTGGAATTCAGAAACTGAAGTCAGTGCCATGTACCAGAAACTTGAAGAACTCTCGCGCAACCGCGGTCCCGTTGAAGAAATCATGGATGTGGCCCAGCAGGTCAGCGTTTACCGTGAAATGACGGAAAAAGAACGCCTGAACGCTGAAGAAATTCAAGCCACTCTGACCCGCATTGAAACCCTTCAAGGGATTCTCGGTCATTACCAAGGGCTTTTCTCAAGCCTGCGCTAAACAGCTTGATATCAAGCTTTCAGCCCTGCCTTAAGGCAGGGCTGTTGTTAATTTTTCGTTAAATTCGTTCAATTGGGTCTTTTATTTTCATATATTCTATGTTAGATACATGTAGATCTTCAGAGAGAGAGGAATTTAAAGATGGGTCTCGATGGCATTTATAATGTGCCTGAGTTTCGCTACCAACAAAAGGTGGAAAAGCATGCGGGCAACACTGAAGAGCGCAAGCAGCAGCAGGAACAGGGCAAAAAAAAGAAAAAACAAGATGACAAGGCTGAAAGTCTTTTCGAAAGTCTGGCCGATAGTTTGGGCCAGTACAGTGACGAACCCTTTCAGTTTTCGGGTTAAGGATTTGTTCACGAAAAAAAGGGGAGCTTTTTCAAGCTCCCCTTTTTAATTGGGTGACGATTCTTAGAGTTTGCCAGCAGTATCGATCAGATACAGTGCTGCATCACGGTTCTCATTCCAGAACTGAGCCACACGGGAGTAGGGGGGATCAAAGCCATCGCCCCAGCTGCCAATTTCAGTGGTGAAGGACATCAAGCCCTTTTCACCAAAGGTGAAGTCATCGGTAATTCCGGAAGCAACATACAGATCAGAGGCCTGTTCAGGAACATAGCCTGTCATTTTACCAAGTTTCTGACCCATTTCAACCAGTTTGGGACTGTTCACGCGCTGCTTGGTATAACCCCAGGGCCAGAGGATCAAATTGCTGAAGCTGTGATAGCTCATCATGATCTTGAGATTGGAATGCGCAGAAACGAAATTACGAACAGCCTGGGTTTCGGGCTCAGAGAAAGGAGCCTTCCCCATAAAGGTATCACTGCTGGGAGAGGAGGAAGAACCGCCTGAATTCCAGTGATGGCCATAGTTGCGGTTCAAATCAACACCGCGATAGCGATTACCATCGTTGGCATTCATGTTTTTACGCCAATTGTCGCCTTTTTCAGCTTGCAGGTGACCGTCTGGATTGACCATGGGAACAATCCAGATATCGCGGGTATTGACCAGCTCAGTAATCTGGGGGTCTTTGCCGTAATTTTCGAGCAGAAGGTGAATCAGGTGCAGGGGAATTTCAACGGTCACCAATTCACGTGCGTGGTGGTTGCCAAAGAAAACGATGCCAGGTTTCTGACTGCCTTCACCTGGGCCGGTGATATGCAGGGCCCACAGATCACGGTTGCCTTCTCCATGCACTTTCTGCCAGGTATCACCGATATCGTGCAGGCTGGAGATCTGGGGATATTGCTGAGCAACCTGTTTCAGTTCTGCCAGCATTTCATCATAGGTATGGTATTGCGGGTCAAACGTATTTTGGGCGCTCATGCCGCGCTCGGGGCTGATCAGGCTGAAGTTCAAACGGCTGAGTTGCAGACGCTGAAAAACTGCATCATTGACTTGACCCAAAACATATTTGGGGGTGACCATCCAGATATCCATGCCCAATTCAGCCAATTGACTGACCTGCGCATTGTTCTGGTAAGAAACTTTGACAACCGTATTGCCAGTGCGGGCCATGGGGCGCGCCGTCATGAAAGAATTCTGGAATGAGGGTTCAAAATTAGCGCTCAGGACTTGCTGCTTGGGATTAACCGCATTGGCGCGCAGAGCGGGATTGCCTGTATTGTTCAGTGGCAAAAGACCGGTCTGGGCACTACAGCCCACCATCAGGGCAACAGAAGCCAGGGCCATACGAAAAGAAGTGCGAAATTGCTTTGACATCGGGATAACCAAACCTCGATTGAAAATTAAGTAAATCTTATCACAAATTTAAAGACATTTACAGGGGGTGGATCCCCAAAGGCAATAAATCATAGCAAATAATTTCAGTTGCTCGCATGAGAATTTGCTGAGAACCTCAAAAAAGATCGCAAAGCGCAAATAAAAAACAATTCAAAAAGCTAGCCTGATGCATTTTTCAGACAGAGAAAAGGCAGGTAGACGCGAGAGAATTTAGAAGCATGAATTGAAACTACTGTGCAAGTCAAAAAAGGGTATGCTAGTATAGTGTCTGCGTTGCTCAAAAAGGAACGCAATTACCCCCCGGCCACAAGCCGGTCACATCGTTACAATCGGGGCGTAGCGCAGCTTGGTAGCGCACCACTTTGGGGTAGTGGGGGTCGCTGGTTCAAATCCAGTCGCTCCGATTTTTGTCTTTTTTTGGGGATTAAAACCTTTGAAACGCCGTTTTCTGTTATTTCTACTGGTTTTAGTAATCCTGGCAGGTTGCTCACACTTGCTCGAGCGACCTTCGCTGGAAACCTACCGTGCTTATTTTACAGATCCCCAGGCAGCCCCCCCTGCCTGGAAAGCCGGTCAGGTCAAAGCGACCTTTTTAGGCACGACCTCCCTGGTCTTTTCCGATGGCGAAACAAATCTCTTGATTGATGGTTTTTTCACCCGCCCCGGCCCCGCCACAGAATTGCCTTTCCGCAAAATTGAAACCAACCGGGATCTGGTACGCAAATACCTTAAACGCCTGGAACTCGATCGGCTGAGTGCGATCTTTGTTTATCATTCCCACTATGATCACGCCATGGATTCAGCTTATATCGCCCTGCAAACCGGGGCCCAGGTCGTGGGTTCAGAATCTACAGCGATGATCTCGCGTGGCGAGGGTTTGAGCTCAAACCAAATTGTGGTTTTAGAACCCTTTAAACCCATGCACTACGGCAAATTTACAGTCACCATGGTTCCTTCCATGCATGTAGATTTGCCCTGGGTCGCCAATCTGACCGGCATGATGGGCACGATTGAAGCTCCTTTTTCTCAACCCGTTTCAATGTTTGATTACCGAGAAGGCGGCACCTTTACGATTCATATTGCCCATCCCCAGGGAACCGCCATGCTGCATGGCGGACAGTACAAAGCCGATGAACTCAAAGGCTTAAAAGCCGATGCGCTCTTTCTCTGTACCCCCGGCCTGGATCGTCTGGGAGAAAACAAAGACCGGTTTTACGATGAATTGGTAACGCAAACAGGGGTCAAAACCATTTATCCCGTGCATTGGGACGATTTCTCCATCTCGCTCGATAAGCCCCTCGAACCCCTGCCCCGAGGCGCAGAAAATCTCGATGCGGCCATGACCTATCTGCTGGAAAAAACCAAACCACACCCAGAAGTCAAAATCCATTTCCTGCAGGGCTGGGAACAGACAACACTCTACCAATAAAGGGCAAAATCCAGGCCATGCCCTGCCCTTTTCCCCCTGTGCTAAGATAGAATGTACTTTCAGTCAGAAGAAAGTCCAAAGCCATGAAACTCGACACGCTGCTGCAAGCGCTGCCCGCTCTGAAAAGCGCTGAATTAAATCCTGAAATTACAGGGCTGTGCTATGACTCCCGCCAGGCAAAGGCCGGAAGCCTCTATGCCTGCTTGCCCGGTACGCGTGCCGATGGCCATCAGTTTATTCCCCAAGCCCTGGCCCAGGGAGCCGTCGCCGTACTCTGTCAAAACGATTGGCTGCAGCAACAATCTGACCTAAGCCCTGAAATCGCTTGGATCGGCGTTGAAGAAACCCGTGTGGCCCTGGCCCAGCTGGCAGCTGCCTTTTATGATTTCCCCAGCCGCAAACTGGCACTGGTAGGGGTCACAGGAACCAATGGCAAAACCACCACCACCCATCTGATTCGCTCACTGCTTGAAAAGGCGGGTCAGGCCACGGGCCTGATCGGCACCCTGGGCTGCTTCTTTGGCGCCAGCGAAATTCCCACAGGTTTTACCACGCCCTTTGCACCTGAGCTTCAGCAAATTCTGGCGCAAATGCAGCAGGAAGGGGCCCAGACCGTCACCATGGAATGCTCCTCACACGCCCTGGAACAACACCGTCTCGACGCCCTTGAATTTGAATGCGCCATTTTTACCAATCTGACCCAGGATCACCTCGATTACCACAAAACAATGGAAGCTTACGCCAGCGCCAAACAAATTCTTTTCAAGCACCTGCTCAAAGCTCAGGGAACGGCCCTGCTGAACAGCGATGACCCCTACGCTGAAAGTTTTGCCCAAAGCTGTTCAGGTAAAATTCTGCGCTATGGTTTTGGCAGCGAGGCCGATCTGCGCGCCAGTGACCCTGTTTATGGTCTGGCTGGTGTGAGCTATCTTCTGCACTGGCAAGGCAAAATCTGGCCTGTGCGTCTGGCCTTGCCCGGACATTATAATATTCTCAATTCGCTGGCGGCCCTGGGAGCCGGGCTGGTCTTGGGCCAAGATCTGCCCAGCCTGATTGAAAATCTGGCTCAGATTCCTGGGGTGCCAGGTCGCCTGGAAGTGGTCAGCCCAGCAAACCACCCCTTTACTGTGGCGGTGGATTACGCCCATACTCCCGACAGCCTGGAAAATGTTTTAAAAACAGCCCGCCAGTTTACCCCCGGCCGACTGCTCTGCGTCTTTGGCTGCGGGGGCGATCGGGATGCCAGCAAACGCCCCCTGATGGGAAAAGCGGCCTCTGAATTGGCGGATCATGCCTGGCTGACCTCAGACAATCCCCGCTCAGAAGATCCTGAAGCCATTCTCAACGACATTCTGGCAGGCATTGATCAGCCCGAAAAAGTCACCCGCGAAGTGGATCGGCAGACGGCGATTGAATCTGCCCTGCAGGCTGCCCAACCTGGGGATGTGTTGATCATTGCCGGCAAAGGCCATGAAACCTATCAAATATTTAAAGATCGCACGGTTCATTTTGATGATCGTGAAGTGGCCCGCCAGTGGCTTGAAAGGAATTAGAAAAATGCCGGTTTCACTCGTACACAGAGCCATGCAACTGCGCCAGAAACTGGTCGATTATGGCCGTGAAAACTTTTCAGAACTTTATGCCCAAACCCTTGAACAGCTTTTTCCGGGGCGCAATCAAGAACTGAATGACGATGAACGCCTCGCCTTTGATACCTGGTTTGTGCTCGAATATCTATTGCCCGATCATCGCACTATCCTCTCGCATTTTCTTAAAAACTGGGAAGACGGGGCCGATCTGGTGCTGGCCGAGCAATGGCATATGGTCATACAAGGCATTTTTCAAGTTCGGCAGCTCTTACCCGGCAACCACTTTGAACTGTTTAACCTGGTCAATGAAGTCAGCTATACCGTGGCCGGCAACCCGGATGCGCCCCTGCCCCTGGAAAAGGGTGAGTATATTGCTGCCAAAATTATTCCTTTTCAGGACTACCACCTGTTTACAGGCGTGATTGACCGCTTGCCCACGCGCAAAAAAAATGAGCTTTATGAATTGGTCGCCGAAATTCAATTGCACAACCCCCGCATGGCGTTTATCGACAACAAAGAGCGCATCGCTCAGGCCTACCGGATTCAGGCTGAAGAATACCAGGATTTTGTTTCGTTTTTTGGCAGTGCCGAGGTCATTCTCAATGGCCGTGAACTGCCTGAAAAAATGCGAGAATTTTACCATTACCGCTATTTTCAGAAACGCAGCCAGGAAACCGGTGCCACCATCGCCCGCGCTTTTCAGGAAAAATACCATCAATTGCCCCCCTCTCCCAGTTTCGACTTTTTACCCGATCTTGAAGCCCAGGAAAACCTGGGGATTATTTATGATAAAACCGAAGGCATGGTCTTTTTGCTGGAGTACGGCAAATTCAAAGAAATCTTTTCACGTAAGGATTTCAAACGGATCAAAAACTGGCGGCAAGTCATACAGGGCTATCTTGAAGACCCGATGATTTCTTCTTTGCCCTTTAAGCTGATGGCCCAAGCCTATCCTGAAAATACCCAGGCAGTCTTCAAAGCCCTTCTGAAAGTGAAACAATTCTCACTGGATGAAGATTTTGCTGACTTGATCAAAGAACACAAACCCATGGAAATGATGACCCATCTCACGCCTGCCATTATTCCTTCCTTGGTCAAAAGCAAAACCTTTTTAAAATCCCTTAAATCTGGCAGCAAGTGGTAAGCCCTATGGATCTTGAAATCTGTTTTAAAAACACGCTTAGTAAACGTATTCTGCGTCTGACACGTTTTATCTGCCGCCACCGGGGCGTGCATTATCTTGATGAGGAGTCCATGCCGCGCCGCATGGAGCACAGTGTAGAAACTGTGGGTTTCAAATTTTTGCAACCCGCCCCCGAGCAAACCCACCTGGCCGGCAATATCCGCCTTCACCGCCAGTTTTTCTCTCGCTACCTCGAATTTGAACGCAGTATTATTGTCTATCTGCCCCCCAGCTACAAGGACAACCCCTACAAACGCTACCCTGTGCTGTATATGCATGACGGCAACAATGTCTTTGATCCACGCACCTCCTTTGCCGGAGTCTCCTGGGAAGTCAATGACACGGTTGAAAAACTCGTTACCCAAAATAAACTCGAAGAAATCATCGTGGTGGGTATTTACAATACGCCCGCCCGACTCTATGAATACACTTGGACCCCCATGACCCTCGACAACGAAATGATGCAGGGAGGCCATGGCAAAAAATACGCCCGCTTTATGGTGCAGGAACTCAAGCAGTTTATCGACAAAGAATACCGTACCCTGGCGGATCGACAGAATACAGCCGTGATGGGTTCCTCCCTGGGCGGCCTGATTAATTTCTATTTGGGTCGCCATTATTCAGATATTTTTGGAAAAATCGCAATTATGTCGCCATCTTTTTGGTGGGGAAATGGCATTGCCTATAAACACGCCCAGAATTACCCCCGTGATCTGCGGATCTGGATGGATATCGGCGTCTATGAATGTGGCTCGCATCAACCCAAGGCCAATGACTATGTAATTCGCCAAACCCGCATGATGCGCGAAGCTTTGCTGCAAAATGGCTATGAAGAAAATGTGAATTTTCGCTATTTTGAGGATCCTCACGGTCACCACAATGAGTATTCCTGGAGCAAAAGGGTGCATCGCCCCCTGCTCTTCTTTTTTGGCAAAGAGCAGCAACAAAAACCATTTTCTGCCTGAAAATCTGTTTTTCTGAGCACAGATCGAATTAACATTCGCACCAATAACAGGTAAACTGAGTCAAGGATACGCAATCTCAGCTTATGGGTGTTCACCTGTGAGGGTCGTTTGCGTTGGCGTTGAATGCGTAACTTGGGCAGTGCTATACTGCATCTCACACGTACTCAGATTGTATCCCGCACAACAGCAACTATCCTGAAACCTGCCATTATGGCACTGTTGCCATCTGGTTTCTACCCGTAAGCGGAATCCAAGAACTGGTGAAAAGAAAGGAATGATGACATGAGCGTCGTCTCAATGAAACAACTTCTGGAGGCTGGTGTCCACTTTGGCCACCAAACACGCCGCTGGAACCCCAAAATGAAACGGTTTATCTTTGATGAGCGCAATGGTATTTATATCATTGACCTTCAAAAAACCATGCACCAACTGAATGAAGTCTATGATGAAGTGAAACGTCGGGCCCAAGAAGGTCAACGGATTCTCTTCATTGGCACCAAGAAACAAGCCAAAGAATCCATTCAGGAAGAAGCCCTGCGTTGCGGCATGCCTTCTGTCAGCCACCGTTGGCTGGGCGGCATGTTGACCAATTTCAGCACCATTCAGAAACGCGTAAGCTATCTGAAAGATCTGAAAAAACAGGAAGCTGAAGGCGAATTCGAAATGCGCACCAAAAAAGAAGCGCTGAACCTTCGCCGCAAAATGGAAAAACTGGACCGGGTACTCGGTGGTATTCTTGAAATGAATGAACTGCCCGATGCAGTTTATATCGTCGATCCCAAGAAAGAATATATCGCTGTTGAAGAAGCCCGCAAACTGGGTATTCCCATTATCGGGATTGTAGACACCAACTGTGATCCTGACGTGATCGATTATCCTATTCCTGCCAATGACGACGCTATCAAAGCCGTTCGTCTGATCTCCTCCCTGATGGCCAACGCTGTTCTGGAAGGCCGGAGCATGGCCAAGGATGTGGAAGACGCAATGATGGCTCAAGCTGCTTTGGCTGAACAGGAAGCTGCTGCCCCTGCTGAAGAAGCAAGCGCTGAAGCTGCTGCTCCTGCCGAAGAGGCAAGTGCTGAAGCTGCCGCTCCTGCTGAAGAAGCAAGTGCTGAAGAAGCCACTGGCGTGGAAGCAGATGCCGCTGTCGTTGGACAGGTCTAGGAATCTGCGAAGGATTTGAGAAAGGATTAATCATGACAACGATTTCTGCTGATTTAGTCAAAACCCTGCGTGAAAAAACCGGGGTTGGGATGATGGAATGTAAAAAAGCCCTGGTGGAAACCAGTGGAGATATTGAAAAAGCTCAGGAATTTCTGCGCAAGAAAGGTCTGGCCGACGCTGCAAAACGCGGAGACCGCACCACTGCTGAAGGAATGATTGAGTCTTATATCCACATGGGTGGCCAAATTGGGGTCATACTGGAACTCAATTGCGAAACCGACTTCGTCGCTCGCAATGAGAACTTCAAAACCCTGGCCAAAGATATTGCTATGCATATCGCAGCCAGTGCTCCCCAGTATGTATCCAAAGAAGAAGTGCCTGCTGATCTGGTCAATAAGGAAAAAGATATCCTGATGGCCCAGCCTGACATGGCTTCTAAACCTGAAAATGTACGCGAAAAGATCATCGAAGGCCGTATTGAAAAATTCTACGAGCAAATCTGCTTGATGAATCAACCCTTCGTCAAAGATCCTTCCGTCAAAATTGCGGATCTGGTCAATAAGTCCATTTCTACCATTGGCGAAAAGATCCTGGTCAAACGTTTCGTACGTTTTTCTGTCGGCGAAAGCTAAAATTCATGCCTACTTCGTCTGAATTGACAGAAGATCTGAAGACCCAAGCCCAAGGCCCCGTCTTCAAACGGATTCTGATCAAATTGAGTGGCGAAGCCCTGATGGGAAACCGGGGCTACGGAATTGACCCTGCTGTGGTACATTCCGTAGCCTTGCAAATCAAGGCCGTTGTCTCTCATGGCGTAGGCGTTTCAATTGTCGTCGGCGGGGGAAATATCTTCCGCGGACTGGCAGGAAGCGCAGCAGGCATGGATCGCACCACCGCCGATACGGTCGGCATGCTGGCAACCGTTATGAATGCTCTGACCCTTCAGGATGCGCTCGAAAAAGAAGGGGTCATTACCCGCGTACAAACCGCCATTGAAATGAGCAAGGTCGCCGAACCCTTTATTCGTCGCCGGGCGATTCGCCACCTTGAAAAAGGGCGGGTCGTTATTTTTGCAGCAGGAACCGGCAACCCCTATTTTTCAACAGATACAGGCGCAGCTTTGCGGGCCGCAGAAATCAACGCAGACGTGATTTTTAAAGCCACCAAGGTAGACGGTGTCTATACCAGTGACCCGGTCAAAAATCCGGATGCTACGCGGTATAACCAGATTTCATATATGGACGTGATCAAACAGGAAATCAAGGTCATGGATACCACGGCCATTTCTCTGTGCATGGAAAATTGTATTCCGATCCTGGTTTTCAAATTGGAAGATGAAAATATGGAACGTGCCGTCATGGGAGAAACCGTCGGCACACTGGTAGGAGGCAAGAAACATGAGTGAAGATCTTCAGGAAGAAGTACTGACTATTCAAATGGAAGCCGAAGAAAAAATGGAGAAATCTCTCCAAAGTATTCGGATTGAATTTCAATCGATTCGTACAGGACGTGCCAATCCGGCGATTTTGAACCGGATCCATGTGGAGTATTACGGAGAGCCCACTCCCTTGCAGCAATTGGCCTCTGTTTCTGTTCCTGAACCACGGATGCTGGTGATTCAGCCCTATGATAAAAGTGCCCTGCAAGAAATTGATCGGGCGATTCAAAAATCAGATTTGGGCATTTCACCTTCCAATGACGGCAAGGTGATTCGTCTGAACATTCCGCCCCTGACCGAAGAACGCCGCCGCGAATTTGTCAAACTGGCAAAAAAAATTGCCGAAGATGGCAAAGTGGCTGTGCGCAACGTGCGCAGGGATGCCATTGAGCATATCAAGAAGCTGGAAAAAGACAAACATTTGCCCCAGGATCAATCCAAGGATCATCAGGAAGAAGTTCAAAAATTGACAGATCGCTTTATTGACGCACTGGATAAAGCTGCGGCAGATAAAGAAGTCGAGATCATGGAACACTGATCCCTTGTTATTGACCAAAATTTTAAGCGGTGTCGTCGTCGGCGCCGCTATTATTCTATCTGTCTTATTTTTTAAGCTGGCCTGGCTGCTGATGGTGATCTTTTTATCGGTCACAGGCACCCACGAATTGCACCGCATGTTGCAGGTTAAAGGCTACCGGGTTCAATTCGTCCTGCCTGCACTGATCAATGTCATACTGCTGAGCGTTGTCTATTTTTTAGTCGACTCCGATTTTTCTAAAATCGTGGACAATTGGAGCGTGGGCCATGCCCCCGTAATCTCCCTGTTGAATATGCTGATGATTTTTTCCAGCTTGATCTTGATCACGCGTTGCCTATTTTTATTGCCCCGCGCCACCATTCCTGAGCTTGTTTCACCCCTGTTTCAAATCGCCTATCTGGGGTGGTTTCCCTGCTTTTTTATTCTCTTGCGCTCCATTCCCCAGGGTGAATATTTTTTGATCTGGTGCCTGACCAGCGTGGCTTTTTCAGATATTGGCGCCTATTTTGCAGGTAAATATTTGGGTAAACGTCCTTATTTTCAGCATCTCAGCCCCAATAAAACCCGTGAGGGTGCGATTGGCGGAATTGCCGCCAGTGTCGGCATGGCTTTTTTACTGGCGGCGCTCTTTGGCAAATGGCTGCCCATGCCCTGGTACCATACCCTGATTCTTGCGGTTGGAGCGGCCTGTTTGGGACAGGTCGGTGATTTGATCGAATCACTGATCAAACGCGATGCCAATGTCAAAGACTCAGGCACCTTTATTCCTGGGCACGGCGGCATGCTCGACCGCATCGACAGTTACCTCTTGCTGGCCCCTTTTCTCTATTACTACCTGGTCAATTTTGTACTGTAATCCGAGAGCTTTTTCCCAAGCAAGAAGCTGAAAAGCGCCCCAAGAAATCCCACGCCATAGGCAAGGTGCAAAGTCGGAAAAATCAACAACAAAGCCGGAAAATAGCGGAATTGCGTCCATGCTTGCCGAGCTGAGAAGTAAAGATCAGCAAGACAATAAGCCCCTCCAATAGCGCCCAGTAAAAAACAGCCCCAAAAACTGAAAATACTGAGCAACAATGCGCCTGCCAGACTTAAAACAAAACAGGCAGGTATCAAATGACGCAATTGAAGGCTTCCCGGATGCTCACGCAAAACAATAATCTTCCAATAGCCATACTGGTAGTATTGTTTCCAGAGGGTGGGCAAAGATCCCCGGGTATAGTAAGTGGATTGAATACGTGGATCCAACCAGATCCGATACCCTGCAGCACGTACGCGGTAATTGTATTCATCGTCCTGATTGCGCGTCAGGGCCTCATTAAAAAGGCCTACTTTTTCAAGCACTTCACGGCGATAGGCGCCAAACGCCAGGGTATCGACTTCACAGGCCGTCTGTGTATAACGAAAAAGCGCATTGCCAACCCCAAAGGGAGAACTCATCCCCATGGCAATGGCACGGGCCCAAGCGGTTTCCCCCACATTATTCAAACGCCCCCCGACACAACCCGCGCCTGTTTCTTCAAGCACCTGCAAACACAGGGCAAGATAATCGGGGGCGATTTCACAGTGTCCGTCGACACGTACCCAAATATCTCCCGTAGCATGCCTGAGTCCAATATTCATGGCATAGGGAGCAGTCTGCGCAGGGTTTTCCAAAACTTGAATCCGTGGTTCTTCAGCCTGCAAACGGCTGAGAATCTGAGGAGTCAAATCAGTCGACAAACCGTCAATTACTAAAATTTCAATCGCTTCAGCAGGCAGCGTCTGATTGAGAATACTGTGCAGACAGCGCTCAATATACTGCGCTTCATTGCGGATCGGAACCAGCACGCTGATCCGCTTCATTGAGAGGCAAGCCCTTTCAGACTTTTAAAAATCTGATCGTATTCACGAATCCGCGCCAACCAGGTATGTTCAGGCGCAAGCGCATTGGCCTGGGCAACCAGTGCCTGGCGCTGTTCTGGATTTTTCAACAATAACTCTGTTTTTTCAAGTAAGTCCTTGAGATCTTTCCAGCTGACATACCCCGGCTTCAATTCAGGAACCTCATTCTGGCCCAAGTCCTCGGTTAAAAAGCAGCCCTGGGTAGGCAAAACCTCAAAAAAGCGGGTGGGTAAATAGGTCTCCTCTTGGGCATGAATATGTAAAACCAATCGGGACTGATTATAAATTTGATTGACTTCGGCGGGTTTCCAAGAGGTCGCAACTTTCACCTTAAAATGTTTCTGCAACGCCTCTAAAAGAGCCAGCCTGCGGGGAGTCATGCCTCCAATAAAACAGAGATCATAGAGATAGGGAATCTCCAAACGTTTGTAAAAATGGGGATTGTAGGCATGGTGAATGCGCCGTGTCGGAATCTGGTGGTGCTGACACCATTCAAAAACCTGTTCACTGTGGGCCAAAACAAAATCAGGGGGACGCTTAGACTGCAAAAGATGAATTTGAGATTGCAGGCTGAATTCAGACGCCAGATAAGCCACGGGGCAGTCAAACTGCTGCATCATGTCCACGGGAAAAGGAATGCCATTCTGAATAAAAACCAAATCAGTACGGGCTTTGTTTTTCTTCCAATCCGCCGAAATTCTCCAGGGCAGGCGGCTGCGAAAATTTGAAAGCCAAAGCTGATATCCCAAAGTTTCAAAAGCCTCTTTGATGGGGTATTCAGAGCGCCAGCGGCGTCCATCAAAGACCCCGTAATAGAGCATGCGCATGGGTAAGCTATCCTGTCAGATCTTTTCAATTGAAGCGCAAAAACGTGATTGGAGTGTAACATAATTTGGGGGCTCGCTTCGTGTAAGATAAGAGATATGCGCATTCTCGTACTGGTTCAAGCCTACCCCTCAAAGGCCAAACCTTATAACCAAGCCTATGTTCACGCCAGGGTACTCACCTACCTGCGTCAGGGCTGGCATGTGGACATTCTCTCCTTTGCCTGTCAGGAAAGCTATCTGCATGAGGGTGTCAGAGTCTTGCCTGAATCAGCGTTGAAATCAGTGTCTCAAGTCTATGACGTCTGGGTTTCCCATGCCCCCAATCTGCGCAATCATCTCAGGCTGATTCTCAGTTGCCCTCAAAAATGGAAAAAATTGGTATGGGTCATTCATGGCCATGAAGTCCTGATCAAACAAAACTATTACCCCGCCCCCTATCCCTGGTTGCCTCAGCCCTCTGGATTGAAACGTCTGTCAGATCGCCTCTATGATGAATTCAAAGTCTGGTTTTTAGCGCGTTGCCTTCGGCATTGGATTCCACGAAACAAAATCAAGCTGATTTTTGTCAGCGCTTGGATGAAACAGGCCTTTCTGGAATCTGTCCCGCTGCCTGCAGAAATGCTAAAGGGGGTATCTGTGATTATCCCCAATCCTGCCCATCCTATTTTTTTAAACACCGAATGGTCAGAACCCACACCCCCCCAAGCTGACTTTGTGACCCTTCGCCCCTTGGATGAGCCCAAATACGCAGTCGATCAGGTCTATCAATTGGCAAAGAACTATCCCGAACTGAAATTCGATCTCTATGGACAGGGACGTTTCTTTGAGTTTCACCCCCCCTTGCCCAATCTGCGCTGGTTTAACCGCTATTGTACCCAGGAAGAAATACCGGGCATCCTCGCCCAGTATCGGGCCGCCCTGATGCCCACCCGTCTGGATGCCCAAGGTGTGATGGTCTGCGAAATGGCAAGCTGGGGCATGCCTGTATTGACCTCAGATCTGCCGATTTGCCGAGAAATGCTGAAAGACTTTCCCCGTGTGAGCTTTTTCGCCACACCAGACAACTGTGACCTGCCAGGATTTCTGAACAGAGAGCTTCCCCCACGCGGCAATGCCCTGCGCTTTGCACCAGAAGAAACCATTCTCCAAGAAATAGCTTGGATTGCCCGTAATAACTGAATCTCTGCTATAATTTCAGCGAGACTTCTGCACGGATAAAATGCATGCAAAGCCCTTCCCTCTACCAATTGGCCGAAGCCTACGCCCAAAATAAAAAATGGCCAGAAGCCCTTGCCGCCTATGCACAATATTATCGGGAGCACCCCCATGAAGGGGTGGCTCCACTCTGTGCTATGGCACGAATACACAGGTATCAGGACCAATTGGAGCAAGCCCATGAACTGCTGACCCAGGCCCTTGAGGAGGCACCCGAAGACAGCACCTGCCATTTGGAACTGGGCCATCTTTTTTTCAAGACCGGTCAATTAGAACACGCCGTACGCTATTTTCAGCAGGCCCTGAAGCTTGATCCACTTTGTGCAGAAGGCTATTATTGGCTGGGCCGGATCTTTCAACAGGAAGGCCACCAGACCCAAGCCCTGCGTTTTTATCAACAAGCCGTTGAGATTCGGCAAGATTATCCTGAGGCGCTCAATGCCTGGGGCGTGATTGCCCTGGCCACTGACGATCTGGAAAACGCCGCCAAGGTCTTGAAACAAGCCGTTCAATTGCGTCCTCTGAATTATGAATACCACAAGCACTTGGGCCTCAGTCTGTTTTGGCTTAAACAGGAACCTGAAGCCATCGAACATCTGCAAAAAGCAATCGCGCTCTATCCACGACTGGCCGAAGAATATCTGAATCTGGGCCAATTTTTTCTGAAGGAACATCAACGTCTCGCCGCCAGTTTCTTTTTCAAACTGGCTTTAAAAGGCAAAGGCGTCAGCCGTTCCTATCTCTATACCCGGCTGGGTGAATGCGCTGAACAGGCCTCCGATCCCGAAGAAGCGCTGTATTTCTACCAACAGGCCCAAAAGCTAAAACCCGAAGACCCCTGGCTCGAAGTACGTGCCGCCACGCTTCTGCCCTGGATTTATCAGAGCACAGAAGAAATTCAAGCCTGGAATCAACGCTATTCGCGTAATCTGGATTATCTTCTGCACAAATTCAACAAACCATCAGCCCCTGAAAACACACGCATATCAGGCTTTACACAAAATTTTCTGCTGGCCTATCAGGGCTTGGACAACCATTCCCTGGCTGAAAAGCTAGCTGCCTTCTGGAAATCCCAACTACCGCATCCCCCGGCGCTCAAACCCCGCCCAGCCAAGCGCAACAGAATTCGGATCGGGTTTGTCTCTGCTCATTTTTATCAACACTCGATCATGAGCTGTTTTGGTCAACTTATGCCCTATCTTCAAGCCAATGGTTTTGATGTCTATTGTTTTCAAATTGCACAACCCTTTCAGGATCAGATCACCGCAAATCTCAAAGAACAGGTTCACTCCTTTGTGGATCTTTCCAAACAGACAGCCCTTGAAAAGCTGAGCGAAACCCTGCTGAAAGCCAACCTGGATATCCTGATTTACCCAGAAATCGGTCTTGAAAATCTGACCCATCTTCTCAGCCTGCAACGCCTGGCTCCTCTGCAATGCCTACTGGCCGGGCACCCCGTCAGCAGTGGCAGTCCAACCCTTGATTATTTTATCTCCTGTCACCTATTTGAGCCTCCTGGAGCGCCCAATCATTACACTGAAAAGCTTTTCTGCACGCAGAATCCGATTTTCTCAATCCCTTGCCCACAGCTCCCCTCAAAATTGCTGTCACGCAGTGAATTGGGATACCCCCAGGATCAACGCGTTTATCTTTTACCTGAAAGCCTGTTCAAAATGCATCCAGACATGGATCCGCTGCTAAAAGGAATCCTGGAGCAAGATCCCCAGGCCGTGGTGGTCATGATTTGTGCCCGCTACCATGATTGGCATGAAAAACTCGCCACACGCGTTACCCATAGCCTGCCCGATCTGCACGGGCGCATCCGCTTTCTGCCCTGGAGCGATCAGGAGACCTTTTTCATGCGTCTGCTCCAAGCCGATGTCATTTTAGACAGCCTGCATTTTGGGGCTGGCACCGTGGCTTATCAGGCTTTGGGGCTGGGATTGCCGATCGTGACCTGGCCAGGCCCCCTGATGCGGGCCCGGATTGTGTCAGGGCTTTACCAGCAAATGGGGCTCAAGGAGTGTCTTGCAGACTCTGGCGAAAAATATATTGAAATTGCCTGCCGTTTGGGGCAGGACAGGGTCTGGCGCAAAGAAATCGCTGAAAAAATTAAGGCCCATAACGCGATCATTTTTGATCCGAACCCAGGCTATGCTGAACTTTCTGCATTTTTCAGACGCATGGTCTTGTCACAACGCGCGCCCGAAAACCAGGCTTAGCGCAGTACCTGCTCAAAGACACGCATAAAACTGCCCCCCAAAACCTGCTGGATTTGCGTATCTGAGTATCCCCGCTTACGCAATTCAGCCGTAATTGCAGGAAATTTGGCAGCATTTTCAAGCCCAACGGGAGGAGGCGCATCCAGCCCATCAAAGTCTGAACCCAAGCCGACATGACTGGCTCCCACCAATTTGACAGCGGCGTCGATATGATCGACGACCTTGGCCAGATTCGAGCTGCGGCGCACATCAATAAAGGGAGGATAAAAATAAATTCCTACGGTTCCCCCCTTGTCGGCCAATAATTTAAGCATCTCATTGCTGAGATTGCGGGCATGCATTCTCACCGAACGAATACCCGAATGAGAGGCAATCACGGGCTGAGTGGAGGTCTTGAGCACATCATAAAAAGCAGCATCTGAGATATGTGAAACATCTACCAGCATGCCTAACTTGTTCATGCGTTGAATTACTTCTTTGCCAAACTTGCTCAAGCCCTTCCAACGGGGCCGCTGGCTGGCACTGTCGCCCAAAAGGGTATGGGTGCTCCAGGTCGGACTCAGATAGCGCACCCCCTGTTTATAAAAATAATCCACATTGTCAAGCGAACTGCCCAGGGGGTCGCCCCCCTCCATGCCCATCAGCCCTGCAATTTTGCCTTGCGCGACAATCCGCTGAATATCGGGATAGCTATAGGCCAGCTCAATTTTATCGGGGTGCGCAGCCACCTGCTGTTTGATCGTTTTAATAATAAAATCAGCCTGACTTTTGGCAAGTTTGCGGTAGCGCCAGGGATTCACGAATACCGAAAAGAAAACCACATCGACGCCGCCCTCTTTCAAGCGCTGTAAATCCACTTGGCCACGGGGATTTTTATCCAGTTTGGTACGCGTCTCTGTCAACAAAAGCGGGGTTTCAACATGGGTATCAACCACAACCGCTTGCGCATGCAAGGTTTTTAAATCCAAAGGCCCTGAAGGAGAGGGCATGGGGCTGGCCGCAACACTGGCCGATGCGCTGGGAGAAGCAGAGGGTCTGTGATCCAGCAGCATAATCGGAGTCGGGGTTCCAGCGGGGCCAGGACTGCCAGAAGCACTGGGGTTCCCAGAAGCCTCTGAAGAGGGAGCAGAAGAGGGATTGGCCGAAGCCACCGCCTGGCGAACCCGGGCTCGCCATTCAGCATCAGCAGAGACAGTGGGTAGAGCTGAAGGTCGTATCGGCTCGGCACTGGCTTGACTGGTTTTTTGAGCTTGCAACCCTGCCACAGATACTTCACTGACAGGCACCGGGCTTTCCACGGAATAGCGAACCATGGCAGCGCCCCCCATCATGATCAGGGAAGCTCCCAAAAGAATGACCGCTTTGCTACTCATGCTTTTTCTCCAGACAAAGGCTTTCGCCCCACAATAAAGGTATCGTTCCAGCCAAACTCTTCAAAACCAGCTGCCGTCACTTCAAAACCGGCGTCTTTGAGCACTTGTTGTAAAAGTGGCAGCGGATAAGGACGAATATGTGTAATATCCAACCAAAAACCCTCATGACGCACCATTTGATTGCGCCAATTGGGGGTGCGGATCAGCAAAAGCCCACCAGGGGCCAGTGCCGCTAATGCATTTTCAACCATGGCAATCGCCCGCTGCCCATCGATATGTTCAATGATATGACTGGCATGAATTCCGCCCAGACTGTTCTCGACACAATCAGCCAAAACCCGTTCATCACCCGCCAGCGCCTGCAGGCCCAACTCCTGGCAAACGTCCACCATATCAGGATCGGGGTCAATGCCAAAGGCCGGAATCTGCATCTCTTTGAGAATTTCAAGAAAAATCCCGGAACCACAGCCAATATCCAGCACATCCGCCCTGACAGCCTTAAAATATTCAGCATAGCGGGCATGCCAGGCCCGCCGGGATTGCATTTCATCGGCCTGATAATCTGAGTGAAACAGACTGTATTTTTGTTTACGGCCCTCGCGTTCAGCAGCTGCCCGGTTCAAACGCTCAGCCTTCGCCTTTTCACGGCGGGTAGGCAAATCAATCAGCGCAGGTAAACGGTTCAAGCGTTCCTGCAGCTCGGGGCCGACAAGCTCAACAGAAAAAGCAGCGAGGTCAGACAAAGCCGAGGTGGTCAGCTCCAAAGCCTGACGCAGCACCTGGCGATTGGCTTCTGAATCGTCTTCCCAGAGCAAGACCCCTGTTTGCGTTGTCAGCAGGCCCACAGGCGCCAGCACCGTCTTGCCCAGCGCTCTGGCTGCCAAAACCAGAAGCGGCTCAGCGGGATTAAGCAGAACCGCCGTGCGCTGGAGCAGCCCCAACCAGGCTTCGGGGGCCAGGGGACCAATCAGGGTATGAATATTTAATTGTTCCATCTCAGCAATGCCATGCTCTTCGCACAAGGCAGCAATCTGCTCCATCAGCCCATCTTCAAAATCATCCGAGACAGCATCGATCTGCAAAAGCAAGACCACATCAGGAGCCTTCAAAGCATCCGGAATAAAAGCCTTTAAAACCGCTTCCATCCCATCGGAGGTTGGGCTTTGCCAAAGCAGCAAACGCTGTTCAGGCTCAAGCTCAAGTTCAGCAGGAAGCGGAGCATCTGTCTGCCAATGGCTGAGTTCCAGGCAAGGGGGAAGATAGTGCACGGGTTTTTCAGGATAGCGTTTTTTGAGCTCTTCAGCCCCACCAGGGGTCATGCTCCAGAGTTCATCGATCTGCAGCAGCCATTCATGCGCAGGCAAAGCGCCTCCTGACCACCAAAAAAGATTGGCACAGGCTGGATCGGGCTGAAAAGCAAGCCCTGTATGCAGACAAAGCTCTGATTGTAAGAGTGGGCGTGAAAAAAAGCCATAGAGTTCAGGAGCCGAAAGCAAAGGCCCTGCGCTTTCAAGTTTTAAATCAAAATGCCCCGCCAACCAGGGTGCCAGGGAACGGGCCAGAGCAATCTGTAAAAAAGAGCTTGTTTCAAAACGATATCTTAATTTGAGCATGTATAGTAATTTAACATGATTGACGTATACTGAAAAAAAAAGGCGGGTTTTTACATGACGCTGATCTTGGCCATTCCCACAACACAAGGCATTGTTCTGGCCTCAGACACCCAGTATACCAGCGGTGAAGTACGCACCACGGGCCCCAAAATTTACCCCTTGAACAATCAGTGTGCCTGGGCCGGCGCCGGCGAAATTGCTCTGATTCAGCGCGTTCAAGAAGCAATAGAATCGGCTCCCAACCGACATTCTCTGAATGAACTGCGCGATACCCTGGCACGGATGGTACAGCAGTCTGTACGCACCTTACTGGATTTGGATGTGCTCACAGAATTCGTTCAGGCTGACCCTTCTTTGCTGCTTTCACTCCACCCCGGAGATTTTATCTTTGCCGAGTACCATCAGGGAGAGCCGCGCATGCTGCATATCACCAGCAGTGGCACCCCCGAATGGATTTCCAGCCTTTTTGCCAGTGGCAATGGCGCGAATTTTGCCTATGCCCTGATGCAAAAATACCAAAACACCTCCCTCAGCCTTGAAAGCGCCAGTCTTCTGGCCTATAAGGTCATTGATGAAACCATTCAGGTGGGAGCTTATGGACTGGATTATCCGATTGATATCTGGCTGATTCGTGAACAAGGCTTGGGACGCCTGGAAGAAACCGAAATGCTCCTTTTGGCAGAAATGACAGAAACCCTGCGTCAGAAAGAGGTGCGTCTGCTGCACCATGTGCCTTTCAGTTTTACCGGTTCAGAAAAAGCCACAAAGCCCAAAGCTCCTGCGAAAAAAAGAAGTGCGGGCCCTGTCAAAAAAAATAAAACCGAAAAACCAGCTTAGGGCTTTGTACTCAAAAACTTATTCTTTGGCAGCAGAGGACCCTGTTTTCTGAGATTTCAAGCCCTCCAATTCCTGTTTCAAAGCTGCAATCTGCTGTTCCAAAGAGGAAATTCGATCTGCTTTGCTCTGATCAGAAGTATCTTCGGCTTCTCCCTCAGCTTTTTCACTGGGATTTGAAACCTTGTCCATGACCTTGTGAATATTCTCTGAGCCTTTTTCAAGCATTTCTTTAATAAAACGGGCACGCTGGTCTTCGGCCAGTTCCCCGCGTTTAATCAATTCGTTCACAATTTCTTCAAGTTTTTCATGGGTCAGAGAGGCCAAGCCAATGCCGCCCAAAAGAAATTTCTTGATCACCGACTCAATATTCTGACCTTCCTGAATCAGGCCCTGCAGCACAAATTTATTCAGAAAAAGCTGCTTGGTTTCAAGGTTCTCCTGAAGAAAGATTTGCCCCAGAATTTTAGGGGTAATATCATGTCCCTGGCTATCGACCACCTGAATATCATCGCCCTGGCGGATCATATCGGCGATCTCGCCAAGATTCACAGTTTTACTGGTTTGGGTATCGTAAAGTTTACGATTGTCGTATCGTTTAATGACTCGCACGGTCTGTTCTCCATCTTTGGCCTGTAGCAGAATGGTACTATCGTATGCGATCCGCACGGGGAACGTCAAACAATAGCGCAATTGCCAAAAGCCTGGATCAGGCCCTATGATGGTGAGATCATGTGGTATCAAAATCTACTCAAACAAAATAGAATTCCAGATTCGCTGATCCGAACTGGCATTCGCTTTTATAATCGTCAGCACCTGCGCCGCCTGAACCAGCCCGGCAAAGAAACCCTGCGCAAAAATTTGCTGCAACGGCTGGAAAGCTTTCCCGTTGCAGCAGTGCCCGAAAAAGCAAACGAGCAGCACTACGAAGTACCTGCCGCTTTTTTTGAAAAAGTACTGGGTCCCCATTTAAAATACAGCTGTGGCTTTTGGCCGACAGGTCAAGAAACACTGGCGGAAGCTGAAGCAAAAATGCTAGCCCTGAGTTGTGAACGGGCCCAACTCAGCAACGGTCAGGCCATTCTGGAATTGGGGTGTGGCTGGGGCTCCCTCAGCCTGTATATGGCCGAGCAGTATCCTCAAAGCCAGATTACAGCGGTCTCAAATTCCCACAGCCAACGCCAGTTTATTGAAGCACGGGCCCAGGCCAGAGGGCTTGAAAATTTAAACATTATCACGGCTGATATCAACGATTTTGCTCCCGAGCAGAAATTTGACAGAATCGTCTCCGTTGAAATGTTTGAACATCTGCGCAATTACCCTGAGATTTTTAAACGGATGAATACCTGGCTCTATCCCAACGCCAAAGTTTTTATCCATATTTTTGGTCACCGTGAGCATCTCTACCTGTTTGAAGTTGAGCATCCCCGCGACTGGATGGCCAAGTATTTTTTCAGTGGCGGCACCATGCCCAGTCAGGATCTGCTTTTGAATTGCTGTGACCCACTTGAACCGATTCAATTTTGGGTTGTGAATGGGCAACATTATCAAAAGACCAGTGAAGCCTGGCTGGCCCGTATGGATCAACACAAACAAGATCTGCTGCCGCTATTTGCCGAAACCTATGGCAAAGAAAATACCACACGCTGGTGGGCCTATTGGCGCATCTTTTTCATGGCCTGTGCCGAACTTTTCGGGCACAGCCAAGGCCAGGAATGGCAGGTTTACCATTATTTATTTGAGAAACGCGCTCAGGATGCTTGATTGATGGCTGCTTGAATCGCCCTCAGCACAACACAAAACCAGGCGGATCGAGACGCAAAAAACGAAAACGCCCCAGGAATAACCTGGGGCTGAAATTCAGGCCGCATCAATTCAGTTGGCTGAGAACCGAATTCATACGGTGCAAATGACTGGCAACTTCAGCAGAGGTTTCGTCAATAATCGTCATAATGCCTTTGGCTTGAACCATCTGACCTTGCCATTCCTTTTGGAAGGAACCATTCCAACGGCTCCAGGCATCATCCAGTTCAGCTTTGATCTGCTGGCGATCCTCTGGGCTGATGGTTTCAATAAAAGGACCTTGCGTTGTAAAGAATTGGTTATAAAGCAGATTGGCTTTTAAGGCTTCGTTATAGGTGGTAATCCCGTGCTTCTTGGCTTCATTGAGTAAACCCACAGCCTGATCACGGTATTCGGTAACACGTGCCATTAAAACCTGCTTCTGCTGAGGATCCAATTGTTTCCACTGGGAATGAATCTGTTCAGCAGCTTCAGCTGCCTGGGTGGCATAATAACGGGCACCCCAGGTAATCCGGTTAGAGGTTTCACGGGCCTGCTTAGAGGCATCACTGTGAGCAGCAATCAACTGTACAGCCTGTTGTGGCGATTGCACCTGCTGGGCCTCCTGTTGCATGAGTTGCTCAATATTGGCCATGGCAGGCCCTTCGGGAATATCCTTGGGCAAGGTAAACACAATTTTAGCGGGTTCAGCTGGCTGGTTGGGTTTTCCAGGTGCCGTGGCAGGCTGTTCCAAGAAATCAACCGGTTTGCCATCAGGCCGGTGAAAAGGCGAAAGCTGAGATTGTTTATCGTGCAAAAGGTTAATATTGGGCTGAATACCCCTTGCCATGGGCTGGGTTTGTACACTGTCGGCATTGAACCCCCCTGGAGCACCCGTTTCACCGTTGCGTGCAAAAGGAGAAACAGGTGAACGACCGGGCGTTGCTCCGGGAATTGGCGTATTATATGCGGGTTGTTGTACAGAAGGCATCTTGACTTACCTCTGGATGACAACCCGGCCGAGGATCTGGTCTACCTGATTGAGATAGGCCGTCACGGTCCCCACCGAGCGTGTAAAGACTTCAGGTGCAGCCGGTAATTTCTTGGTAAAGAAAAGATACTGGCTTTCTTCAACGCCTGTGGTCCAGGCTTTCCAGGCATCCTGAACCGTGCGATTGGCATCCTGTGCCAAAGCGGGAACCTGTGGGAAACGAGGCAGAAGCTCATCCATGGCCAGATTGGCGTAAAGCGCTTCATCATAGGTCGCCTTGGTATACTCTTCAGCACGTTTTAAAGACTCAAGTGCCTGGCTCTTTTTGGACTCCAATTCACTCAGGGTCTGATTTAGCTGTTGAGGAGGCATACGGCCCTGGCTCTGTTCGATTCGCTGTGCCAAAACAGAAGCCTCTTGGGCCAGTGATTCAGCATGGCGGGCTTCTTCTTCAGCCTGACGGCGGTTATCCAAAGCTTTTTTAGCGTGAAGATCAATATGGCGGAAAGCCGTTCCGGGATCTTGTACCTGTTGCAAATCACCGGCAACAACCTGACGGGCCTGATTGATATCGGTTCCGGGAGGTGCCTGGGGCATGGAGCCTCCAGGAGGCATCATTCCAGGCTGCGCACCTCCGGGCATAGGAGGTTGGCCCTGTTGAGGCTGCTGTTGCTTTTGTTTGTCTTTGCCAATGCCAAAGAAACCAAGAATACCTTTAATGACTTTTACAACCAGGCTGACAATGGTATTCAAGATCTTGGCAATAATACTGGTCAGAGAGGTAAAAATATTGCCAATCCCACTGGCGGCACTGCTGATCGAGCTGGAGGCACCATAGGCTGCGGAAGCACCTTGAACATAACCTGTCTGGTAAGGACCTGTGGGGCGATAGACATCATTGGCATAGCCAGGAGAGCCATAGGGCACCTGACCAGAGGGGACATAGGGGCCGTTGGGGTTTCCATAGGTAGGAACAGGGGCTCCGTAGGCCGGATATTGGGGCGAAATATTCACTTGAGAAACCTCCGCGTGATCGTGCTCTCTGATCTGACTGATCTATTCATAGCCACCTGTGCCTGTTTTCTTGTTTATCTTAAACAAAAATTATCATTTTCTTTAGGCCCGCTTACGCTTTTTTGCGCCGCGTCGGGCAAATTTTCGACGCTTGATCCGCTTGAGCAGAGACACAAACTCATCTGCCAAGGTATGACTAAACCCCCCTAGCCACAAGCCCGCCAGCCCCATTACCGCATAGACAGGATGGGTCATCATCCCGGCAAAAACTTCTGCCAAGCCCACCCCTTGTTCCACCAGCCGATTTTGGTTGAAAGCCAAAGCCAAACGGGTTAGGCTGAAAAACAAGAGCATCACCCAAAGGCTCAGATAAACCAAGCGGGTTAAAACCCCCAAAACAGGTCCATGTGAAAAAGGGGAACGGTGAGGAACCAGTTTACGATAGGGGATCCAAATCCACCGAAACCAGCCCCAACGCTTATATTGTACACTTTTTGTATCGAGATCTCCACTGAACATCAAACCGGCAAAAAGAAAAGCACCGCCCAGGCAGGCAAGCGCGCGCAGATCCTGGGTAATAAACCACCCTCCGCCCATCACGGGCAAGGCTGTCAGCCAGGTAATCCGGTCATGGGTTTTCCCGCTTGGCACTGCTTACTCCTGATTCGGGCGTTGGCGATCCAGGAAGAGATAATGGCGATCTTCCAGTTCACGTAAACCCCAAATCACAGAAAGACGGTCATGGGGCATATGGGCAAAAATCTGTCCCAAACAGCGCTGACCATCTACCCAGCCCAACAAAGCCAAGGCCGGAGCCGAGAATTGGTCCCCCCGCGCAGGTTCCATAATAATCTCAGGAATGTCCATGTCCTGATAATTGCTCCAAAAACCTTCAACATCCTTTAAATAGGCATGGGCATCTGCCAAAAGCACTTTCTGTTCAAGCTCCATATGTTGCCCCGAACCCAAAGCCTCAAGCCCGGGGATAAAACAGAAATTCCCACTTTCCCAGGCCAAAATATCCATCAAGAGCAAATCGCCACCCAAATGTTTGTTTTTAATATCCACATAGCGAATCAGCCCCTGGGTAAAGCCAATCGAGGCTTGCTGCCAGGCATTCCAGACCAAACACTGCCCATCGACCTTGGCCTCAATCAAACGCTCAATCGCCTGAATCAGTCGGAACTGCTCAAACATACGAATTCTGGGCAAAACAGCAGGACTGCTCACCGAAGGCGGCTTCTGGCCTTCGGCATAGGCCTGTTGTAAAACCACCTGAAGCATTTGACTGAACTGACGGCAGGAAGCAAAACGGTGCTGGGGAAATTTTTGCATGCAGGTTAGAATCAATTGATTGAGATCAGGGCCAATACGCGGATTCAGTTTCATGGGGGGAACGGCATCCCGGCTAAAAATTTCAAGCACAGCCGTACCTGGATTGGTGGCATTGAAAGGCATTTGACCTGTAAAAACCTCATACATCAGCACACCCACAGAATAGATATCACTTTGAGCGGTAATCAAACGGCTGTTTTGAATCTGCTCAGGCGACATATAGGCCAAGGTTCCCAACATGCTGCCATCGGTGGTGAGCTGGTTCTGGCCTTCAATTTTGGCAATGCCAAAATCCAGCAGTTTTACCTGTTTGCCCATGATGATCATCAAATTATCGGGTTTGATATCCCGGTGAATAATATGTTTGGAATGAGAATACTCCAGCGCATCGAGCAATTGATCAATCCAAAGCAGAATTTCACGTTGACTGGGGCTGTGCCGTTCAACATATTCTTTCAAACTCAAACCCTGCAGATATTCCACCACCATGAAATAATCATTTTCAATTTCAAGATAATCGTAAACGCTCATAATATGGGGATGATTGAGCAATTGCATGGTCAAAGCCTCATTGCGAAAACGCAGAATACGCATTTCGTAATCAGCAGGCGCCATACTCGGCAAAAGCGTCAGGTGTTTAATCGCGAGGATCCGTCCGGTCTCTATTTCCATGGCGCGGAAAACGGTAGCTGTAGCCCCTTGGCCAACCTCTTCAATCAGCACATAACGTCCGGCAATTTCAAAACCGGGAGAAAGACGTGCAATATGCAAAGAATCGGTCATAGGTCAGGTTCTGAGCAAAAGGATGTATGAAAAAAGGAAAACGAAATAAAACTGCGTGTATTTTTCCGCAGAAAAGAGCATACATCAGAATAAAAACCGCTGAGAGAAAGGCCTAACATAGTGTTTATTGTACAGGATGAAGACCTGCTTTTAACAGATTGAAGCTGCTTTGAAATTCAAAGAATTCGGTTTACATGGCGTTTTCTCGTGATTCAGTAAACATACGCTCCATTTCGGCCAACATAAAAAGATCGTCAATCGGTTTGATCCAGGTTGCCAGTGGCTGAATCTCAACCAAACGCTCCTCACGAAACAAAATATCTGAGTTCCCAGTCAAAAAAATAACAGGAACCTGGTATTTCTGACGCAAAATCAAAGCCACCTCAACCCCGTTGAGTTTTCCTGACAAACCAATATCCATCAAGACACAGTCAGGTTTTTGAGCTTCAATGGCCTTCAGAACCGACTCACCCGAACTGAGCAGATCCAAAACAGGGTAACCGGCCTCTTTGAGTACGGTTTCCAAAAAAAGGCTGATAATAAAATCATCTTCGGCAATCATCAGTCTGGGCTCTGATTTTTGACTCACGCCCCTCCCCCCTCTTCAAAACAAATCTGGAAACAGGTTCCCCGCCCCTGGGGAATAATCTCCAATTCACCCTGCAACTGCCTGACCAAATTCAGAATCAAACGCAACCCCAGCGAAGAGAGCGTATCAATCTGCAAATCTTTGGGAAGCCCTGAACCATTGTCACAAAAATGCAATTTAAATTTTCGCGGGGCCAGCTCAGAGAGCGAAACCTGAATTTCCGGTTGAAACGTATCGGCAAAGGCGTGCTTGAGCGCATTGGTGGTCAGTTCATTTAAAATCAGCCCGAGGGGAATGGCCGTGTCCATTTTAAGTGAAATATCCTCTAGCTCAAGTTTCAGCGCAATCGGCGTAGCGCCATCTGACATGCCCCGCAGCGACTGAGTTAAAAGCCGCTCAATATACTCCCGATAGGGAATCTGGCTGAAATTTTCAGATTCGTAGAGCATTTCATGAATCATGGCAATTGCGGCAATTCTGCGTTGGGTACAGCGCAAACTTTCTTCTGACTCCAGATTCTGCAAAAGCTTGATTTGCAGGGTAATCAAAGACACCACCAATTGCAAATTGTTTTTGACCCGGTGGTGGATCTCCTGCAATAGGATTTTCTTTTCCTGCAGCGAAGCGCGAATCAGTTCTTCACTCAATTTACGATTAAAAAAGAGAGGCGTTGATGATTTTTCCTGAACGCCAGCCTGCGAAAGCTCTGCTTGGAGATAGAGGTGAATTTTATCGGGGGGGGCCATAATAAAACTACAGGCAGCATCCCCACGGGCCCGGCAGCTGATTTCAACCGCTGTCAGCGGCAGCCCAAAACTGGCCTCGCACCACCCCGAGGAATAGGCGGCATTCATAATACAGACCGTATCCTGAGAACGCTGCCCACGGGAAATCCAGGAATCGGCCTCAAAGGAATACGGATGGTTGTATTTCAAAAAGAAATGCTCATTGGGAACCGGGCGACTTTCCGGCAGAATTTCAACAAAGCCCCAACCCGCATAGGCAAAATGTACGGGGCCCGCAGAAAGTTTTTCAATCGGGTCCTGCAGGTGCATGCGTGCATGAAAAGATTTTGCATCCTCAATGCCCAGCACATGCCCAATATCAAAGAGAAAATCCTGCCCGGTTTGAAAGGCCGTCTCCAGATCGCGATCACTGTAAAGATAGCTGAGATAATTGAAAAAATCACAGGAAAGAGAAGAGGCCCGAATCAGAACATAACGTTCGTTGTCGACTTCAATCATGCCCTGTTCTGGCCTGAATTCAAGATTCTGAAAATAACGCTGTACATTGTTCTGAGCCCGCTCAAAAATGGGCGCAAGCGCTTCTGGAACGGAGACCGTCGCTCCGCACGCTTTTGGGGGCAGCACGGAACCGCACAGGCGCACGTTTTCAGACTCCAGTTCAGCAATCCGAGCTAACAAATCCTCACGCGAAAAATCTGTGTAATTGCCCATGCGTCCTCTGTGACTCAAATATCATGCAGATGGTATTGCCCTTTATTACGACATATTTTGCAGCAAATTGCAATTCACGGGCAAAAAAAGAATTCGGGTATAATCTAAGGACAGACAAAGAAAGCCCACGTCATGATTTCCAACGAAGCGCAAAGGTATTATCAGCAAGGTTGTGATCTGCAGCTGGCAGGCCAGCAAACTGCGGCGCTTGACGCTTTTCTGCGTGCCCTGGAACTGGATCCAGGCTTGAGTCTCGCCCATCTCCAAGTCGGCCAACTCTATCTCGAAGCTCAAAACGATCTTGATTTGGCCCAAGCCGCTTTTGAGAAGGCCCTCAAGTTCAACCCCCAATGCGCCCCTGCCTATTATCATCTGGGTCAGGTTCAATACCAACAGGGAAAACCTGTTTCAGCCCTGCAAAACTGGCAACGCTATCTGCAGTTTCAACCTGAAGACAGCAAAGTTCAACTTGAAATCGGAGATCTGCTGGCTGAACTTGGAAAAAAGCAACAGGCCAATAACCGCTATCTCAAAGCAAGCAGTCTGGCCCCTCAAAACCAGGAGGCTTTGGATCGCCAGGTTCAAGCCGAGATCAGTCAAAATCCGCTCCAGTTTTACCAACTCATGCAAGTCTCAGAACAAACCTTTCCCAACGAAAGTTTAGAGTTGGCACGCAATCTGGCTTTTCTGCTTGAAAACAAAGGGTTTCTCAAAGAAGCCCGCGAGTGCTACGGCAAAGTTCTGGCAAGCCCCCAACTCCCTGATCGGCTGGCCTGGGAACTCAAACAGGATCTTTTGGTGCCTGTTTTTCCCAGCTCTCAGGCCCAGCAATTGCACTATCTTGAAAAGACCCGTCAAAGTTTAATCGCCTGGGAAAACCGTCAACTGCCAGCAGCTCCCCCCATTCAAACCAATCTCAGCAATCTTGGGCTCTATCTGCTCAATTGGGTGCCCCTCGAAAACATGGCCTATAGCGCTTATAACCCCGCCCAGGAGCGTCGTCGCCTGGGACAGGTGCTGCACAAACTCCTGCCCCCCCAAGCCCCGCTGCGCCACGCTACCCTGCGCAAGCAAAAACGGCGCATCGGTTTTGTTCTGAGTGCTTCGGGGGCCGTTTTAAAATTCATGGTGGGCCTGCTGCAACGCCTGCCTACGAACATTTTTGAGATTTATATCCTGCATACCGATAAGGTCAGTGCCGCCTATTTCTCAGCAGAGCGGCTGCAGCCCCAGTTTCAGTACCATTTATTGCAGGAATCGCCTCGGGCAGTCGTTCAGCAAATTCGTGATCTGGAACTGGATATTCTTTACCTGACCGAGCCCAATGCCCAACAGGGCATGCAAAGCCTTTTGGCAAGTTTCAGGCTGGCCCCGGTTCAGGTCACCTCCTGGCTCAGTTCAGGCACCACCGGCCAACCCCATCTTGACTATTTTCTTTCCAGTGAATTGGTTGAGCCCCCTGAAAACCCCGCGCAATACTATACAGAACGCTTGGTTTTACAGAAAACCCTGCCCACCTATTTTTTTCGCCCCCCTCGGGTTCGCAAATATCAGCGCAGTGATTATGGGCTGCCCGAAACAGGGCAACTCTATCTCTGCCCCCATCTGATGCATAAAATTCAACCTGATTTTGAAACCCTGATGGCCGAGATCCTGCGCGCAGATCCCGAAGGCCACCTGGTTTTACTGACCAACCCCAATAATGAGGAATTGCGGGGCCTTCTGTTGCAACGCTTTGAGCAAAATATCCCCGAGCTCATGTCGCGGATTTGGTTTTTGCCTTACCTCAAATCTGAAGAATATCTGAATCTGCTTGAAATCGGGGATGTCAGTCTGGATCCGCTCTATTTCGGGGGGGGAACCACCAGTTATGAAGCCCTGGGAAGTGGAATTCCCATGATCACCCTGCCCGACCCTGAGCGCCTGCATGGGCGCGTGACCCTGGGATGCTACCGCAAAATGGGCCTGGAAGCCTGCATTGCCAAAGATCGCCAGGATTACGTACAAAAAGCCCTTGCCATTGCCTCGGATAAAAAACGCAATGCCGAGATTCGCGCTGAAATTCTGGCCCAGGCCGATCAACTGTTTGAAGATCAGGCAGCTGTCAGCGAACTCTGCGAATTCTTAAGTTCGGTCAGTCTGCGGGCCTGAATCCAAATCCCCGCAGCCCGAAAAAAACACTCTGGAAATAGCCATTCCGGGACAGGGTGCCCACAGGAGCACATTGCCCAAATAGGCCTTGGGAGTATCACAGCGTTTGCAGCCAGCCCTGTTATAATTATTGAGAAAGCCAGGGGAAGCAGAAAACGCGTGCAAGAAGAACTCGAACATTTTGAAGAAGCCCAGCAGCTCCATGCCGAAGGGCAATGGGGGCTGGCTGCACTGCACTACCAAATGGCACTGGAATTGGCTCCCGATTTCAGTGAGGCCCGTTATCAACTGGGGTTGCTTCATAAAGCCCAACATGAACCTGAACAAGCCATTCTCTGCTTCAAAGAAGTGCTTGACCACAATCCCCTGTTTGCTGCCGCCTATTTTCAACTGGGGCAAATTTACCAAAGCTATTATGGTGCCTTTGAAGAAGCCCTGCACTATTATCGCAAAACACAACAATTGGATATGCAATATGCCGAGGCCTATTACTGTGCAGGCATGCTGCAAAAAGAACTGGGACAATTTGCCCAGGCTTCGCAGAGTTTTCTGAAATTTGTTCAGTTTCAGCCCGACCGTGCCGATGTTTATACCCAATTGGGTGAATTGATGACCTATTTGCAACAGCCCCTCAAGGCCAGCCAATACTACTCAAAAGCACTTGAAATTGACCCCGAAAACACCCAGGCCCTGATGCCCTGGCTGCACCTGAAGATTGGGCAAGACCCCCATAAAATGATGGCCTTTCTGATCGAGATCGCAACGAGCTATCCCCATTTGCGCAGCCAGATCGCCTGTCAGGTGGGGCGTCTGATGGAGGGCATTGACGATACTGACGAAGCACAAAAATGCTACCAGATGGCCCTTGAAGATCCTGAGCTGCCCGACCGGGAAGCCTGGCAACTGAAAGAGGCCCTACTGCTGTCCCTCTTTCCCAAAGACAAGGCCAGCCAGGAAGCCCAGATCGAAAAACTCAAGCACAGCCTGCAGACCTTTGAAGCCGATCCCCACTTTTTAGCCGAAAACAAAATTCACGAAGATTTCAGCAATGCCGAAAGCTATTTTCTGAGCTGGCATGCCCTGCTACAACTGGCCTATACGGCGCATGACCCCCGTGTGCCTCGAGAGCAATTGGCGCGTTTATTGCAAAAATGCCTGCCCCCCCTTCCAGGCCAGCCCCGCCAAAGCCTGCGCCCAGACAAACGCCGGGTAGGCTTTGTCTTATACGAATCAGGCGCTGTGCATAAATTTTTAATCGGCATTCTGCAACGCCTCTCCGACCCCGAGCTTGAGATCTTTATTTTCATGAGCGAATATGGCTCTGCCTATTTCTCCCCCATGCTGCAAACACGCGACTTTGAACAAATTCTGCTCTCCAATCAGGTGCCTGAAGCCCTTCAGCAAATTCTGGAGGCCGATCTGGATATTCTCTTTTTCTCAGAGCCCAATACCACGCATATGAACCAGACCCTTCTGGCCGCCTATCGGCTGGCCCCCATTCAGGTCACTTCCTGGCTCAGTTCGGGCACCACGGGCCAACCGCATATGGACTATTTTCTTTCCAGTCATCTGCTGGAAAGAGCCGAAAACCCACAGGATTTGTATTCCGAACAACTGGTGCTGAATCAAACCATCCCCACCTTTTTCGCACGCCCCGAAAAGCCCACCCCTTGGCCACGCTCTGACTATGGCCTGCCAGCAGAAGGGCGCCTCTACCTCTGCCCCCATGTCATGAGCAAACTGCAACCTGATTTTGACGCCATTTTGGCAGGCATTCTCAAACAGGATCCTGAAGGACAGCTGGTGCTGGTAACCAACCCCGATCTGCCTGCCAATCGCGATGCGCTTTTGCTCAGGTTTGAAGCCGAAATGCCCGAACAGCTTCCTCGGATCTGGTTTTTGCCCAAACTCAATCCCGCCGATTTTCTCAGCCTGCTGTTGCTTGGAGAGGTAATGCTCGATCCACTCTACTTTGGGGGCGGCACCACCAGCTATGAAGCCCTGGCTTTGGGCTTGCCTGTGGTGACCTTGCCAGGTGAAAGACTCCACGGGCGCATCACCCAGGCCTGTTATCTCAAGATGGGCATCACAGAGTGCATCGTTTCAAGCCCCGAAGCGTATATTGCAACGGCGGTCAAAATTGCTACAGATGCTGAATACAATCAAGCCTTACGTGAAAAAATTCTGCAAAAATCGGGGCTGATCTTTGAAGAAGCCTTGGCAGTTCGGGAAATGGAAAACTTTCTACGCACGGTACAGATACGATGAGCAAAAAACCACAAGCCACCTATCTGGTGGGGGATATCCATGGCTGTTACCAGGAATGGCTCAGCCTGGAAGAAAAGATTTACAAACAGGCTGCCCACCGCGGGCAAAGCCCCTTGATTGTTTCGGTCGGAGACCTGATTGATCGTGGCCCCGACTCGGCCAAGGTTGTTGCCCATTTTGGGGCGGGTGTCCGGGCGGGCACCCATGCCGTGGTCATGGGCAACCATGAGCTGATGATGCTGGAATGCCTGTGGGAATGGGCTCCCTGGAATTTTGACAGCACAGGTTGGCCGGCCTGGTTGAACAATTACCGCAAAACCTGGGAAGCCAAGGAGGGCTTCAGCCGTTGGTTGCCCTGGGAAGACTACCGCGTGTTTGCCCGCAGCCTCTGGCTCAGCCAGGGAGGCTACCAAACCCTCAGCAGTTATGGCTGCGACCCTCACCAACCCGGTACCTGGCTGATTCCCCCTGAAACCCTGCAGTTTTTACTGCATTTGCCCTATGTTTGGGAAAACGAAGAGGTGATTGTGACCCACGCCTTGGCCCGCCCCCAGGATCTCAAACTGATTCAGGAACTGGGCCCTCTTCGCGATAAACACGCTGGCGCCGCCCAAGCCTTTTTACAGCACAGCCATTCGCTGATCTGGAACCGCACGCCACCCCGTGTCTCCCCCGATAGCAAAAACCGTTTGCATGTTTCAGGGCATACCCCCGTCTCGCGTCTGAAACGCTGGAAACAGGCCCAATGCCTGCAAATCGATACGGCCTGTGTTTATGGCAGTCGGCTCAGCACCTGGTGTGTAGAAAGCCAGGAACGTTTGAGTGTCAAAGCAGCACGGAACTATTTGCATCCTTAAAAACCCTGAAAAGACGCAAGCAAACGGGTTTGAAACAGCTCCGTAGCACAGGGGTGAATCTGCTAAAATACAGCCATGACAGACACCAAAGCCGAACATATTCCCTGGGATGACGCATTCAAACAATTGATGCGTGAAACTCTGGGTACGCTTGGGTTGGAAGTAATTGAAGATCCCAAGCTGGGCAAGCTCCCCCTCAAGGCGGACTTGGTGATCATCTCCCCTCAGGATCAGCAGGGAGAATGGCAAACTCACCCCCTCTGGAAATATTTAACCGATCAGAATCTGCTTGAATTCAAATCAATTGCAGACCCACTGAAACCTGGAGATTTTGAAGTCCTTTTGGCCTATACCCTGCTTTATCGGGTCAAATTCAAAATTGGCTACGAGGCCCATCTCAGCTCTTGGTTAGTAGTTCCGAGTTTAACCCCCACGCTTGAACAGGCTTTGGCCCATTACCAGATAGCCATCACCGAAATTCTACCCGGATTCTGGCAGGCCAAAACGCTTTTCCCCCTCTATCTGGTGGCGTATAATCGCTTACCATTAGAGTTACCATATAGTCAGCTCAAACTGTTTATTAAATCGGGTGAACCTTTACAGCAAATCTTTCAGGCCGTGTTAGAATCAGAACAGAGACAAAGCTGGCTGGAAGCCATGCTCACCATCATGGAACTGATTCACCCTTTGGATTCTCAGGAGGTACTTAAAAAGATGGGATTGGCTGCAGAACGTCAGGAACTGAGAAAAACCATGCTGGAGTTGGTCAAACCCGATCTTGAGCAGGAGCTGGCTGAACGGAAACAACAAGGCAAACTTGAAGGTAAACTTGAAACTGCCCGCCAGATGAAAGCTGATGGAATGCCTGTGGCCAGTATCTGCAAGTACACGGGGTTAAGCGAAGCAGAGGTCGCAGCCCTTTAAACTATCCCGCAAAGGGAATGCCCTGTGCTGTGGCTGGGTCAAAGGGCAGGGGGCAGTACAACTGCTCTTGCATGAGCTCTGCCACGGTCTTGGCCCCAGCCTCAAGCAAGGCCGTGACGATGGGTTCAAACTCAATTTCACGGGCGAAATCCAAAACTGTGCCTGTTCCTGTTTTTCTAAAATAACTGGTTGAAGAATCATAATAATTTAATTCAGCACCAGCCTTAATCGTATAGAGTACACTCTCTTTCCGCGGAGATAAAAAACCACAATGATAGTCATCATCACAAAAGCGATCATATTCACGCATAAATAATTCCCAAAGTAAACGAGGCCATCTCTTCACATTTGTTCCATGATTGATCAGTCCATCTGCAATTTCAAAATGATTAAAGAGAATAGCATAGTATATTGGATCAAAATATACCTTATGCCATTGAGAGTTTAGACAAAAATATTCTTGTAAAAGTTTACTGTCATTTTCATCACATGCTTTATCAAGAAGACAGAAGTCAGAAAAATTATAGAAAAATTTATAAGAATAAACTTTAGTTTTGGGATCTGACTCAGGAAATCGGCTAGAAAAAAAAGAAGCTAACCAATCACCAATTGGGGTTTGACGGTGAATCTTTGATATATAGAGAGGCGGAAATACAAGCTTTTTCCAATCAATCCCCTGCTTATCTAAATTCACAATCTCAGCAATATTTCCCTCAAGCAGGGCCTGATACACCTGCTGATCAAGTGAATTCTCCAAATGCACTTCGGGGGGCCAAGTCATCATTCATCCTCGCTAAAATACACAGAACCATTTTATGACCGCTATTTTGTCACGGGTCACAATATCATTCAGGAATAAGTCACAACCAATTGCCCCTGTTCAAACAAGTGCTGAGTCAAAGCCTGAAGCGAAAGAAATGTAATCAGCCATTTGCTTTTGCCCAGTCCATACTTGAATGGGTCGATTGATACATCTGCATATAGCATAAAGGAAATTCCATTAGAAGATCTTTCAAGTTCAGAATCCAATGAAAAGTAACAACGCCTGAGCTTGAAAGCAAATCGAAACGATCTACACCCTTGAAGTTTATTAAAAACTTAATGCTTATATAACCTTGTTTGGTGCTTTGAGCGGCGATAAGAAAACTATCTAATTTGCGTAGGAGAGCTCTCTGTCTATGAAATTTTTAACACCCTTTTTAGCCCTATTGACCCTAACCGCCTGCAATACGGCCCCCCTCCAGCAGGCCTTGGCTCCCACTCCCCTGAGACAGATGAGTGCCGCCCAAACTACACCGTCAGGCTTTCAGTTCACTTCCATTCAAAATTTGAATATCCAATATACCGGCAGCCAACCCTATATGCGTATCAGTGTGGATTACCAGCTCTTGCGCGGCGAAAAAGCCTTCAAACGACAGGTTCGCTTCAACTATCTGATCAGCAGCAAATCCGTCTCAGAGATCGTCGTTATCACAGGCGATCGTGGCACACCTGAAGAACTCCAACAGGAATGTATGGCGATTATGCGGCTGCAAATCAAGCAATAAGCTCAGCTCTTTAAGATTTCCAAGCGCGAAAACGCATCTTGCATCCGTTTTTTCGCCTGGTTTTGCACCAATTCTCCGTGGGCCATCACAATCGTTTCAAAATCCCATTGTAAAACCTGCTCCAGAGACTGCCCCAGTGCGACGGGATCTTTGAGTGCCATTTTTCGCAACATCCGACTGGGGCCAAATTTGCCGTAAGCATCATTCAAACGAAGAAACAAACGGCTCCAGGCATGCTCACTGTGCTGCAAATTAAAGGCCAAATCTGTCAGGATCAAGGTTTTGCTGGAGACATGAAAAAAGACGGTTTCCTGCAAAAAACTGAGCCCTTCCAAACGCAGTTGCTGAATATCTTCAGCCCAAAGTGCCGGTGCTTCTGGCTGCAAACTTTCAATCGCCAAGCTGGGCTGTTTGCGTTTTAAACCTGTCGGCCCATAGACTTTGGCTTCAGGAAAGAGCCGGGCCGCCTCCGGTAAAAACAAATGGTGCATGGTATTGGGAGCCACCAAGGCTTCGACGGGCCCCAAAGCTTCTAATTCCGCTTGAAGTGCTCCCAAGCCTGAGCCTGGCGAGAGCAGCCAAAGCCCGCCATTGCTTAAACGCACCACGGTGGTGCGGGTTCCCATTTTGACCTTCATCACTTCAAAAGGATGTTCAATCACCCAGATATTTTCAGCAATGGGATTCAGTTTCATGCCTAACCAGACCTTTCGCTTGCTCATTTAGTCAAGTAAGTTTACTATTTATTTTGCAAGAAAAAGATAAATTAGTCAAGAAAGTTTACTAAATGATAGCCGATGAATTTGCCTTGGTGCTTGAAAAGGCGAAAAGTGAAAGTGTCGCCCAATTGCTGTTTAAATCCGCCCGGCTCTGGAATACCCTGGCACTGACTCAAATTCAAACACAGCAAGCCCCCCTCCTGCGCGAAGCCCATACCCGCCTCTTGCCCTATCTTGATCTGGAAGGAACCCGCATCACCGATCTGGCGCAGCGTCTGGGAAGCAGCAAGCAAGCGGTGAGTCAATTGGTGCATGAAATGGAAAGTCTGGGTATGGTTGAACTGCAAGCCGATCCCCATGATCGGCGCGCAAAGCGGGTCTGCTTCAGCCCACAGGGCAAAAAATCATTGCTGCATGGGCTGAAAATTTTAAAAACAATGGAAGCCCAATTGGCGCTTCAAATGGGAGAAGCCGAAATGCAAAATCTGCTGAGCGGATTGCAAAAGCTCAGCAGAATCTTAGAAACCCAGATGTGATACTCTCTATTCCGATACAGGCAGAGGGTTCTCCAGGGGATGGAAATTCACAGAACATGCTCTCAGACGTTCTTTAAAAACCAACCAAAAGAAAACCGGGGGCTTTGCCCCCGGAGACGATGGATTCACAAAAACAAATCAGAACAGAGTGCTGAGATTAGGCCTTGACCAACTCTTCAGCAGCCTCTTTGGCTCCCTCTTTGGCGCCCTTCGCAGGAGCGGCAGGTGCAGGAGGCGCGCCCAAAGCCTTATCCACACGGGAAGGCAAATTGTGGTGGATACGTACCTTGTTTTCAATCTCAAGCGCCGTATGGGGGTGTTCCATCAGATATTCTTTGGCGCGTTCACGGCCTTGGCCAATTTTTTCGCCTTGATAGGAATACCAGGAACCACTCTTTTGGATAATATCCAGCTGTTCGGCCAAATCCAGAACACATCCTTCACGGGAAATACCTTTGCCATAGACCATATCCACTTCAGCAGTTTTAAAGGGCGGAGCCACTTTGTTTTTCACTACTTTGATCTTGACGTTATTGCCCACCATTTCGCCTTCACGCTTCACAGATTCAGCACGACGAACCTCTAAACGCAGAGAAGAATAGAAGCGCAGGGCACGGCCACCCGGCGTGGTTTCAGGATTTCCAAACATCACGCCGACTTTTTCACGCAATTGATTCACAAAAACCACGACAGTATTGGAACGGGCCGTAACCGGGGTCAGTTTACGCAAAGCTTGGGACATCAAACGGGCTTGCAGACCCACATGGGCATCGCCCATTTCGCCTTCAATTTCACTTTTGGGAACCAGAGCGGCGACTGAATCCACCACGATAATATCGACTGCGCCACTGCGGATCAATTGTTCTGTAATTTCAAGTGCTTCTTCACCGGTACTGGGCTGAGAAACCAGCAGGGCATCAATATCCACACCAATCGCCTTGGCGTATTCAGGGTCAAGCGCATGTTCTACGTCAATAAAAGCAGCAATCCCGCCTTGGCGTTGGGCTTCCGCAACCGCATGCAGGGCAATCGTCGTTTTACCGCCTGATTCCTGGCCAAAAACCTCAACCACACGGCCACGGGGCAGGCCCCCGACACCCAGTGCCACATCCAAAGCCAGGGCTCCGGTTGAAATAGCATCTACACGGGTATTGGGTTTTTCACCCAAACGCATAATCGAACCCTTGCCATAGGATTTTTCAATATTGGAGAGGGCCAGATCAAGGGCTTTGCGTTTTTCATCAGAGACAGTTAATTTTTGACTCATGTTTTCAGGTTCCTTTTTAGTTTCAGATTTAAAAGCAGTATAGGAGGCTGCCCAGCGCTTGTCGATTAACGCCCTGTTAACATTCAGGTGTGATCTGAGATGTATTTTTGCCCTTCAAATCAGGCTATCAAATCCACTGAATGCACAAACCAGAGGGTTATACAAACCGTATACACAATTATAGCATTTGTATGCTCGCGTATAAAGAGGGCTGGGAAATTTTTTAAAAAATTTTTAGAAAAGCAGCTGCAACTGGGCCTGCCAACCCACCCCATAGGGAAGCGCAAACATCAATCCGCCCTGTGTTTCCAAGCCAAAATTCCGGCTAAAAGCATAGCCCGCTCCAGCGAGAATTTTTAAACCAAAGGCCTCTGGCAGGGTATTGCGTTCTGAACCTGAAGTGTCACTGGATGCATCCGAAGAACTGTTTTCATTCTTTTGACTGCTGATCACCAGCATGGGGGCCACCCCCCAACTGTAATGCCATTGCCTTTCATATTTACGCCAAAGCAAACCGGCATGCAGATCAAAAAATATTTTTTGACTCACTCCGTAGGTTTTAAAATCCAAGGGCAGAGTTACCCCGCCAAAATAATCCCAATCCCATGCCAAGCTCTCTTCTAGCGCCAGATCCCGTTCAGACTTTTCTGGATGAAGGGCCAGCTTCTCCTGAATTCTTTGCTGAAATTGGAAGGGCGTCAGTGTGCCTGTTGCCCAGCTTAAATCCAGATTTAAACTCGCTCCTGATAATTGCCCTGGAAAGCTATAATAGCCCCCCGCAAAATTGATCTGCCAATTTTTAGAAGGATATTCGTCCAGCCGATCTCCCAATTCCAGATCCCGCGCCAAGAACATGGGCTGAACCAGAAAATCATCCTGATAAAACCCCCTGATGCGCACCAGACCCAAACTTTTTTTCGATCGGTATCCCTGCTCTTCAACCCACTCGACCTGTTCCAGCCAATCTCGGGTTTTCACCCCCAGTGAAGCAGCCGATTCCTTTTCACCAAAACTGGCTTGAGCACGGTCCTGAGGTTTAAACAGTTCAACCACTTCAGATTTTAACTTAAAGGCCTCATCCTGTTTCAAAACCGAACTCAAAGCCCCAAACCAAGCATTTGAAAAACGCAGTTCACGCACGGCCTGATCCATATAGCGATCGGCAGGCACCACTTCCAGCATGGCCTGAAAACGACGGATTTTAAGCAGATAATTTTGATCTGAACTCAACTCCGGGTCAAACTGACGGGGTTTGGGAGCCAATTTACGGGCCGCAGCCATATCCTCGCGGGTAACCACATAGTTATTGCCAATATACCAACCATTTGACCACTGCAGATACTGCTCAGGTTCTGTGGCCAATCTGAAAATCCGCAGCAAGAAAGAAAGATCAGTACCGGCTCCTACTTCCCAATAGAGAAACTCACGGACCTCAATGTCTTCTTCTTTTTTTGTTTTTTGATTGTATTTTTTCTTTTTGACTGTCCGAATTCGGGTATAGGCATCCGCTGGTAAATCGGGGTGCTTAAATTCACCCTTTTCATTTTCTTGAATCACATGCATGGTCGGCCCTTTGAGGTAAACCGGGGAGAAATCCCAGTGGGTTCCAAACACAAAAGCAGCTTGGGCAATCTGTTGGGTTTCAGACCAGGTCACGACCTTCTCACCCAATCTCAATTCTCCCTGCTCTGGAGAACTGAACTGCTTTCGATTTGAAGCGGCAAGCTCACCAGCCTTTTCGCGCTGGTGACGCTGCACCTGGCTTAAAAAGCGCAGCAAATCGCCTCCCACCTGAGAACTGATCAAATGGTAATCAAAGCGAATCATTTGCGCTCTGAACTTATCCACAACCACCTGATTCAAAGGAAAATCAGGTTCTTCAAGAAAAAAAGAAATATGCTTGCGGGTATAATGCTCTGTTTCAGGCAGTGGGTTCGGTGTTTGGGCAAGAGCAGAAAAGGGCATCAACGCCACCCAACCAGCCAAGAGTATCGTCGAAAAGACAAGAAAAGGTCTCTCTGCCTGTTGATTGTACTTTCTCACAAGAATACCCCCACCACGTAATGATTCTGTCTGTAAAGCTCAAAAAAGAAAAGCAAATCTGCCTTACCCTCGAAGGGCTCAAAAGCAGTTTAGCGTAACTTTTATGCTAATACGATAAAACCAACAAAACCTTGATTTACAAGCCAAATTGCCTTGATATCTGTCAAGAAATTTTCACCACAATCCTGCGGGTAAACTTGAAAATGGAACAGCCCAACAGCACAGACGCGCATCCCGAGAGGAACGCTCTGGGTTACAATAGGTTCAGGGAAAAAGGCCATGAGTGAGCAAAACGAAAAAACAGCCCTGGAAAAACTTCCTGTCAATATTCGAGAGATCAGCCAGACCCAGCATATTATTTTGCGTCTGGAACAGCTTCAGCGCATGGTGATAAAAGAGCCCAAACGCTTTCATGAGCTTGACAGTGATCGCAGCCTGAATCATATCCGCTCTGAGGTCAAAGAACTGCAATCGCGACTGCGCATCACTGCCGTTCAAGAAGTCATGTTTGAACTAAAAGTGCTCAATGAAGCAACTGATCTGCTCAGCAACTGGGAAGAAGAAAAAGAGCTGGCCGATGTTTTAATCGCTGACCGCCACACCCGCGAGATGCTGATGCTGCGTAACCGCGATGAATTGGATTATCCGGGTCTCTTGCAATTGGCAGATGACGTGCGCCAGGTTCGCCTGAAAATGTTCAATAAATACAAGGGGTATTTTTCCAGCCTGCTTCAGGACAATGAAGAAAAACGCAAACTGGTGGAACGTCAGCTCCAACAGACCCATCCCAAAATCATTGAATACCAGGAAAAATCTGAGCAGATTCAAAAAATACATGGCCTGGTCTTGGGTTATCATCAAGCGGCCATGAATGCGCTGGTCGGCGGGCTGGGCATTTTAACGGCGATGAGCTTTGGTGCCTGGTGGTTCTGGAAATGGTGGGGGCTGTTTCCGGGTCTATTCTTTGGCTATATCGCTTTTTCAAATATTTCCCATCACCACGCCTATGTCACAGGCAAAAGCATGGAGCATCTCTACGAATTTCTCAAAGAGCGCTATGAAATGAAAAATGTACGTCCTTTTTTCAAATATGAAGACGAAAAAGAGAAAGACAAACCCACCCATTTTGACTGTTCCCGAGGAGAATCTCTGGGCCGTTTTCTGCACAAGGATCTCTTAATTTACCAACAAGCCTTCAATGTTCAGGAACGGCGCAAAGAAGAATTTGTGAATTATTTGACCTATCTCGATGGGCGTACCAGTTGGGTGCGAGAACAGCATGATCGCATGGAGCGCCTTGAAAAACTTCGCAAGGGCGATAAACTGCCTGAGCGCAACACCAAAAATCTGCCCCCGGCTCCCCCTCCCCTGCCGCCTGTCGCAGAACCCGAAACGCCCAATCTGGCAACCGCTCTGGGCCTGCGCTCGCTTTCTACAGAACAGGAAACAAAGGCTTCGGATTCTGAGGTTCTAGAAAACGCACCTGGGGCCTTGCCTGATTTTCCTGAAGAAGAATTTCTGCCCATTCCAACTCCCAAGCCCGAACAATTTGCGCAGATCCCCCCTCCGCCAGCTGAAAAAGTCGAAAAACCAAACCCAAAAGCAGAAAAGGCCAAACCCAAGTTTCAACCCAAGCCGATTAAGGTACTGCGCAAGGCTTCGAAAACGCCAAGCGTCGAAAGCCCACCCCCTCCAGAGGAAGTTTAAACATGCGTCTGGTCTGCATTTCAGACACCCATGGCCGCCATGCAGAACTCACAATTCCAGAAGGTGATCTGTTATTGCATGCAGGAGATTTTTCAAAACGAGGCAAACCCTCTGAAATCGAAGACTTCAACGCCTGGCTCAAGACGCTGCCCCACCCACATAAAATTGTGATCGCCGGAAACCATGATTTTCTCTTTGAACAGGCTCCCGAACAAGCCCGCAAGTTACTCAATGCCGCCCTGTATCTCGAAGACAGTGGTGTAGAAATAGACGGGCTCAAAATCTGGGGCAGCCCAGTCTCTCCCCGTTTTTTTGACTGGGCCTTTAACCGTTCGCGCGGCGAAGAAATTCGCAGGCATTGGCAGCAAATTCCACACGCTACAGATCTCGTGCTGGTGCATGGCCCGCCTGCTGGTATTCTGGATAAAACCTGGCTCGGACAATCGGTAGGCTGCAAGGATTTAAATCAGGCTTTGGCGCAGATTCGCCCCAAAGCTGTGGTCTTTGGCCATATTCATGAGAGCTATGGGGTTCTGAAACACGCTGAAACACTGTATATCAATGCTTCGTCCCTGGATCGGCATTATCGCCCCCAACACCCTCCTGTGGTCTTGGAATGGTCAAACCACAACCTGCATCCGATCTTTTAAGAACAGGTTTTGCCCAGCCACTCCCAGCCTTGGCGATTGCCCTCGTTCCAGCCCCCCGGTACAGGAGCTGCGGCTTCAAACACAATCTGATAGGGAAAGGTTTCAAAGCGGGTCTCAGCTTTCTCAACAGTGCCATCAGAACGGACGAGTTCTACTTGCTGGGCCTTGATTTTTAAACGGGCCTCTTGATCTGCCCCAGATTCCACCTCATATTCATTCTCTGAAAGCTTACGCAGCATGAAGCCAGGCCCAGGCCCTCCCTGGGGAGGAAAGATCTGGCGCGCTTGCCAGCAGCCACTGAGGTCAGCGGAATTAAAACTGGATTTGGCCATACTTTCCTTTTGATCCGCCTGGATCTGCTCCTGAGAGCGCAGGGACATGACCGGTGGTTCAGAGAGCGAGGGGCTACAAGCAGCCAAGAAAAAAACTGAGCAGAGGCTAAAAACACAGGCTGAAAGTCGTTTCATAAAAAGCTCCTGATGGAAGATCAGAAGCAGCATAGCACTATTTTACAAAAAAGTAAAATAATTTAAATCAAAGTATCGCGCTCCATCACCTCAGCCCCGATCACAGGCAATCCTTCTACCGCCAAAGGCGTTTCCACTACCTGATCGCCATATTCCAGGCGTTGCACCCGACTGTGCAGATCATAGAGCAGTTTTTTATACAGTTTTTCACGCTCCTGCAATTCAGTCCATTCATCGGGCGAAGGCAGAATTTTAAGCTGGGCACGCAAACGGCTGTTGATTTCCTCAAGAGCACGGGCCTGCTCTGTCATTTGCCCAATCGTATAACTGGCCTGCGCAAATTTTTCAGCCAAATCATTCAAATTCCCAATCTGCCCCATGAGCTGCTCCCATTTCTGATCCAGGCAGCGCTCCACGGTCTCGCCAATCAATTTTTCAAGGGCCTGGGCAGAGGGCAATCCTGAAGCAGGAGGGCCGTCCCAAACAGCGGGATGCGTCACTTCTATTTTTTGACGAATGGTATCAAAGCCACGATTACAATCTTTCAAATTCTTAATTGTTTTGAGTACATCGAACGCTTCTTGCTCAAAATTGCGGCTGACTCCCCGCTGTTGAAAGGGAATCCGAAACTCCTCAGCCCAAGACTCAACAGCCTGCTGAGGAACGCCAATCTGACTGGCAATCATATCACTGGAGTATTCTTTCATGAAAACCTTCTCCACATTCATAGCGATCAGGATCCACTCTAACGATCTGCAAGCCTGTTTTCAGTGATAGAATTCCCTTCTATCACTGTATGCAATGGAAAACAAAGCAATGTATCTGATCTCATGGAATGTCAATGGAATCCGCTCTGTCGAACGCAAAGGATTTTTAGAGTGGTTAGAAACCGCCCAACCTGATCTGCTCTGTTTACAGGAAACCAAAGCCTGGCCCGACCAACTCTCTGAGGAGTTGCTGAGCGGACACGGCTACCATACCTACTGGGCCAAGGCAGAGAAAAAAGGCTACAGTGGCGTCGCCACCTTTGCCCGAAAAGAACCCAAAGCTGTCAAAATGGGCTTGGGAATTGAACGTTTTGATCGTGAAGGCAGAGTCGTGGTCAGCGATCATGAGGATTTTTTACTCTATAATATTTATTTTCCAAACGGACAACGCGATCATGGCCGGGTGCGCTATAAACTTGATTTTTATGAAGCCCTCTTGGAAGAGCTGAATCGCGAAGTTGCACAGGGTAGAAAAGTGATTATTACGGGGGATTGGAATACCGCCCACCAGGAAATCGACCTCAAAAATCCAAAAACCAACCAGGATACCTCAGGATTTTTACCAGAAGAAAGGGCCATGCTGGATCGTTATATTGAGGAGGGGTATGTGGATACTTTTCGCCAGTTAAACCCTGATGCCCGAGATCGCTACAGTTGGTGGTCTTACAGGGTCAATGCCCGCGAACGGAATATCGGTTGGAGAATTGATTATTTTTTTGTCAGTCAAAATCTGCTGCCCTGGGTTTCAAAAGCCGAGATTCTCGATCAAGTTCCCGGTTCAGATCACTGTCCTGTGACATTGACTTTAAAGCTCTAACTAAAAAACAAAAAACAAAAAAGCCCTTTGCAGGGCTGCTAAGCTAGAGTTTTGATGGGCTCACCAGTGAACCGTAAACGGCTTTCTGATGTAATTACTACAATAACATAGTTATTTTACAAAATTATTTCTTTTATTTGTCACTTAAAATACATAAAAACTTTTTTCAGGCCTCTACACGCTTGATTTGACCGGCTTCTGGATCAAACTGATGGTAGCCCCGAATCGGGTTGCCATAGATATGAATACTGATCGCATAATCGGGTCCAGGATTTGAGATATGGTGAATTTCATCCTGAGGCGAGAGAAGATAAGAAATGGCTCCCCGACCCGCGCGGTAATGCGCTTTTTGCCGTAAATCAAAGCTTCCGACCTGGGCTGTGGGCACCAAATCATACTCCCGAATTTCCAATTGCTGGGCGTAAATCCCCATCACCCCCCAGGTCTCGTGGTCATGGATCGGCGTTTCAACCCCAACGGGCCAGCCAAAAACCTGCACGACAAAATCCAGGTTCGGGCTGTGATAAACCTGCCCATCGGTTTGCCCCAACTGCAGAGACTGAATAAACTCAGAGCTCAGCAAATGCTCATTGCTGAGCAATTTCTGCATGGCCCCCGCGACAATCTGAACAGACTGCTCCTGGCGATGAGCGGCTGGCAAATGTGCTTCCAATTCGCGGACAAAATGATTGAAATCATAGTGAGACATGGTTCAAAACCTTTCTGTGGTTAATGCAACGAAGGGCGCCATTCAAGCCCGGGAATAATACCGGCTTCCACTTCCAACAATTGATCCAGACGTTTTTCAATCACTTCGCGCGGGAAATAGTTGAGCATCAGATTGACAAACAAATGCCCGTGTTTCAGTTCACTGGCCCATAAACGGTGATAAAAAGCCTTTAAACGCTCATCCGGTAAGGCCTCTGAAACCAAAGCAAAACGCTCGGCGCCACGGGCTTCAATAATCGAAGAGATCAGCATACGATCCAGAAAACGCTCTTCGGGCGTTGTACGGCAAGCCTCTAAAAGCTGATTGACATAAGGATCTTTGATCTCTTTGCCCATGCGGATCCCCCGCTCTTCCATCAGAGCATAGACTTGGCGAAAATGCTCAAGTTCTTCCTGTGCCAAACGAATCATATGGGGAATAATTTCAAGCTTATCAGAATATTTCATAATCAGGCTCATGGCCAAAGCTGATGCCTTGCGCTCACAATTGGCATGATCCTGTAAAAAGGGGTCAAATTGATCTACCACCACCTGGGCCCAACCGGGATCGGTAGGGCATTTCAGTTCAAAATCAATTTTTTCGTGTGTTTTATCAATGGTATTCTGTGTCATGAAAAGGTCCTTCACAGAGCAGATTCGCCCCGTGTGCTATGCTAATTTCTGCCTTCATTATATCGCAAACAGGAAAGATAGACCGGATGCCCCTGAATTCTGACTGGCTGACAGCCCCAATTCCGAAACCAGCACCTGAACTGAGGTTGAGTATCGTCATCCCCAGCCACAATGAACCCGACGTAATTTCAACGCTTGAAAGTCTGAGTCGCAATACGCCTATCGACAGTGCCGTAGAGGTGATTTGGGTATTGAACGCCGCAGCAAATGCCCTCCCAGAAATTCAAGCCCGACACATCGAAAGCCAGCAAGCCATTGAAACCTGGAAACAAACAAAACGCCCCGAGTTCGAAATCATCGTTATCAATGCCCACGATCTTCCCCCCAAACATGCGGGCGTAGGATTGGCCCGCAGAATCGGCATGGATCTGGCGGCTGAACGCTTTCAGTCATTCGGCTGTCCTGAAGGCGTGATTGTCTGCCTGGATGCAGATTGTAGCGTAGCTCCCAATTATTTAGAGGCCTTAGAACAGCATTTTTTTGAAACATTTCCCAAATCTCCCGCCTGTTCACTCAACTTCGCCCATCCCTTAAGCGGTCATTTGCCCGAAGCCCTTTACAAGGGCATTCTGCGCTATGAGCTTTATCTGCGCTATTATATTCAAGGCTTACGTTATGCTCAGCTTCCCCATGCTTTTCATACCATCGGCTCAAGCATGGCCGTAAGAGCCGGTGTTTACCAGGCCCAAGGCGGTATGAACAGGCGAAAAGCTGGCGAAGACTTCTATTTTTTGCACAAGCTGATCCCTTTGGGAGGCTTTAGCCAGTTGAACCAAACCACTGTTTTCCCCTCGCCCCGGATTTCAAATCGGGTTCCCTTTGGGACAGGCCGGGCCATGGGAGAATGGATGCTTCACCCGCAAGCAGAGTATCCCGTATATCATCCTCAAACCTTTGCAGATTTGCGCCAACTGGTACTTGCCTTAGACGGCCTTTATCCGTTGACCCCCCTTAAAATCGAAGCGTTCTTTGCTGCCCTGCCCCAAAGCCTGAAAACCTGGCTGGATCTCCGTCAAACACAGGAAAAACTCAATGAAATTCAAGCCAACAGCACTTCAGAGAAAGTCTTTCGACAACGTTTTTTTCGTTGGTTAGATGGGTTTAGAATCTTAAAATTTACCCATTTTGCCCGCGATCATGTTTACCCAGAAAAACCCTTGGTAACAGCAGCGACAGAACTTGCCCTCTGGCGTGGCGTCAACCCACCTGAATCCGCCGACTTAAAAAAATTATTAGAAATCTTTCGGGAATTGGACCTGAAAAGCTATTCTGATTCAGGATATTAATAATATATGAATATTTATTTATAAACAAGAAAGAGAAACATCCCGCATGAAAAACCTTCATTCTTTGGGCTTAAAGCTTGAACAAGAGCGGATATTTTTACTTGACCAACAGGCCTTACCCCACGCTGAAATCTGGTTGGATGCCACAGAGCCAGAACACATGCTGGCAGCGATCAAGGCCTTAAAAGTACGGGGAGCCCCGCTGATCGGAGTCGCTGCAGCGCTCTCACTGGCTGTTTACAGCCTCAAACACCGTGACCCTTCGGAACTGCGTTCCCTGGCGCTTAAACTGCGTCAGACACGCCCAACGGCAGTCAATTTGATGTGGGCGATTGATCGCTTGCTGCCACTTTGCAGTGAACCCCAAAAGCTACAAAGCGAAGCTGTTGAAATCTTTGAAGAAGATGTTTCGCTCTGTTTAAAAATGGGCGAAGCCGGAGCCTCCCTGATTGAAGACGGAGACAGGATCCTGACACACTGTAACAGCGGAGGCTTGGCCACAGCCGGTATCGGCACCGCTTTGGGCGTAATCCGTACTGCTTGGGAACAAGGCAAGCAAATCCATGTCTATGTGGATGAAACACGGCCTCTGCTCCAGGGAGGGCGTCTCACCGCCTGGGAGCTGAGTCAACTGGGAATTCCCTATACCTTAATCTGCGACAATATGGCCGCCATGCTGATGCGTCAGGGGGCCATACACAAGGTTTTTCTTGGCGCTGATCGTGTGGCCTTGAATGGTGATTTCGCAAATAAAATAGGCACCTACAGCGCCGCCGTGAACGCCCATTATCATGGTTTGAAATTCTATCCTGTCGCCCCCTATTCAACCCTCGATCCAAACTGCCCTGATGGCAGCGCTATTCCAATTGAACAACGCAGTCCTGAAGAAGTAAGGGGAGTGATACAAATGCAGGGAAATCTTTGCTGGGCCCCCCACGAAGCCTTGGTCTATAACCCTGCCTTTGATGTTACGCCAGTGGAACTGGTCACGGCCCTGGTAACAGATCGCGGGATTTTTAACCGCGAGGCCCTCCAGGCAGGTGCGCTCGGCCAACTCGCCTAAAACACCTCCCAGGATACAAAACACGCCGGAACATATGTTCCGGCGTGTTTTAATTTGTCTGCAAGGGGCTTGACGAGAAGACTTTCTCATGGTTGAATATTTATGTAGAAAGATTAAGTTTTGTAAACAAAGAACTTTTCCCGTCTACCCATGTGCCCCTGGCTCGGTTGGCCCTCTCACTTTGAGAGGGCTTTATTTTTGGCAAAAGCATTTAGTAAACAACAGAAAGCCATCAACGTTTAATTTTTAAATGGGTAAAAGTAAAATCTGTCAGGGATGATGAACCAAAATTTCAGCGATAAGGGCTAAAACTTGAGCTGTTGAATATTTAAATAAGAAACAGGTGAATCAGGCTGTGCCATTTCCCAGGCCAAATAGGCCGTAGAAGCAGAGGCTGGACTGAGCTGAAGATTTACATTGCGCAATCCGTTATGCGTCAATTGCTCAGGTTCGCTCCAATTCAGCAAATCTGTTGAGCGACGTTTGTACAGCTCCCAGGCCCCATTTTCTGCTTGAGCGGAAAAGACAAGCACAACCCCTTGCCCGCCACTGACCAGACGCCCCCAACGGGAGCGCTGAGCTGTACCCAAGACCTGAGGCTTACTCCAGGTTTTCAGATCACGTGAAGAGCAGGAATAAATCGTCCAGCCACTCTCTGTCGGGCCCTCATAGGCCAGCACATAACGCCCCTGGGCATCACGCACCAGAGAGGGTGCCTCACCGCTGGCACTGATCTGGACAGGAGCACTCCATTGATGCCCATCCCCAGAACGGGTCAGGAAAATCCCGCCCCCAAAGGCCTGATAAGAAAGTAAATATTCTTTCTGGGTATAAAGCAAAGCCGAATCAGAAATCTGTGCTTCAGGCAAAGCCACACGCTGAGGCGGTGTCCAGGTTTGAGCATCTTTGGATTCAGAGAGATAAAGCTGCCAGGCTTCACTTTCATTGCTGTGATAAAAAAGTTTGAGTTTACCTTGGGCATCTTCAATGATTTGAGGGTGCGTAACAGACAAACTGTTCTGACTGACTTGAACGGGCGAAGCCCAATTTTTACCATCGTGTGAACGGCGTACAAAAATCTGACGGCGAGAAGCTTCAAGCCCCTGATAGGCCAAGAGTAGTCCTTGACGTGTTCTCTGAACGAAAGGGGCTGCCGCAGGTTCCTGAAACAAAGCTTCAGGGGGAGCCGTGGCTGTGGCTTGCAGTGTGCGGAAAGCAGTCGTGCTCGTAGGCAACTGCGACTGACAGGCGGTCAGCAGAAGCGGCAAAAGCAGCAAACGTGTCCAAATGGATTTCTTCAACACACACTTATCCCTAAATAAAAAGTCTCCACTTTCATTGTAGAGGGGCGGGATTGAAAAATGAAGTTAAATTAAATAAAAAAACACAAAAATATAACCTTTTTTTAAACTTTAAAAAGTTCAAAAAAAGAGAAGAACTCCGGCGAACCTTAAACTTCCCGCGTCCTTAGCAGTCTCA
>PFGG01000067.1 GCA_002783405.1 bacterium (Candidatus Blackallbacteria) CG13_big_fil_rev_8_21_14_2_50_49_14
TAGGCCCTGGCGAATCCCCTTTGGGGATTTCTTCACAGACTTTTACCAATAAATCCAGCATCATCAAAGTAAAATTTGAAGGTGCTGACAAAATGGATAAACAATACCGTCTGAGAGACGTTTTTAGTATTCCAACCGTTCTATTTGCGTTCATTGGTCTTACGGCCATGACAGTGAGCTTTGTGGGCGGATTGGCGTTCTGGGTTCTGGCCTGGCTCCAAACACCAGTTATGCGCAAGAAAGTCGCCGCCAAAATGAGCAAAGAAGACTTCCCCTTTATTCAAAGAACAGGCTTTGCTGTGGTCGCCTTTATGGCCTGCATGATGGTTGCATCGGGTACTCAATACTCAAAGCCAAATCAACAGGCCCAAGCGCCAACAGAGCAGCCGCCAGCGTCTGAGCAGGTTCCACCAGGTGAGCCGGTAGCAACAGCCACGCCAGCGCCCCCAAAGCAAGTTAAAATTCTTGACGCTCTTGATATTATTGGTAAACCAGTAGATGTTGTCGACGCCAAATTGGGTAAGCCCATAAAAAATGGCAAGGGCGGCCCTGGCATGACTTACAGGGATTATAAAATAGGCGTATATGATATTTACATTGAGTTTGAAGGGGTTGAAAAGGCCTCTCAAATCCAAATACGCAAAGAGGGCGGATTGACTGGCGTGACAAATGAAAGCGCATCTATTCTTGGAGCAATTGGACTAAGCGATAGTCCGCCCAGCAAAGATAGTCAATATGGTGCTGATTGGTATGGGAAAGATGGCATAGGCAGGATTACTGTCCATAAATCAGACGTTCCGTACTACATTGCGGTTCATCTAAATCGAGACTAATGCAATCTAAATCATCTGCCCCCACCAGGGGGCTTTTTTATTGGGGGAAAAATGATAATTGAATCAAATAAGTGAGGTCTATTTTTGTGCAAAACTCAGAGACGGTTATTCAGGCGGCAACTGTTCTTCTTCATTTTTCAATATGGCTGGTGGGATTTCTATACCTTTCAGCCAAAATTCTGGGCCTAGTTTTGCGAGTTCTGGAAGACTCGGCACAAAATGCGTGGCCTCAAATTTTGGGGTCTTATAAAGGTTCAAAATATCGTGCTGTAGATTTGCCTGTAATAGATACACCCATTCAAGCAAAGGCTCGGATGATGCAATCAGTATCTTTTCGCTCTCAACCGGATTCTCTTCAAAATGAACAAAAATAGAATGAATTTTGCTGAGCATTTTACAGAAGCCGGAATAATTGTCGGCGGTATCAGATTCAAACCAGCCTATTTTGTGTTTTAGCTTCTGAATGCCAATATAAGCGGGCAAAAATTCATTTATATCAATCACAATCTCTGGAACAAGAATTCCGTGTTCTTTATAGCTGACGCCAGTCAAAAACGGAAGCAAAGCATCGCTCAGTTCATCATAGACAGCCATGCGTTTTTCAATCAGCTTTGTATAAAATGCGTTTCTGTACTCAAGATTTTTAATGCTTATGGATGTTCCGAGCGTCACCAAGCCGCCAATCGCAACGCCAAGAATAGCCCAAAATGCAGAGGGCAAATTAGCTATAAAATCAAAAAATATTTCCATGCCAAGAGTATAGCATAGAGCGTTTTACGGGCCTTCCATGCTGCACTTTGCAGACGTGAGCGCTGACAACCAAATAACCCGCTGTGAATGGGGTACAGTAACAGGTGGAAGCAAAAAGGTTATTCGCAAGCCTGGCCTCTAACTCCAGCAAAACCGCCTTGACTGTCAAATGTGAGTTTGCACTCTGAGCCAGCTGGCCAGTCCATCATAACTGCGCTGCCATAATCGCCATAAAAGGCGACCCGGATAATTTTATCGTTAAAAATATATAAAAAGCCTATGCGAAATTTCTCGATTTCAGCATCGAGGCTTTTGTTTTTTGCCATCAATGCCTGCTTTGTTTTCGCATCCAGGTTGAGCTGCTTCCACTGCTTGAAATACCTTTTATTCGATTTCTCAACAGCTTCATCATTGGGGTCGCTCTCTATGTTGATGATTCCCACCTGGTCGGTTGGTTTCGTCGCTGCCAGAGAGGGGGCTTGGGATAGAATCATCAAAGCAATAGCTAAAATAGGCTTGCGCATGTTTGTAACTCCAGTTTTTAGAGTATTTTACACCACCAGGTTTTTTTAATTGGCAAGTGACCCCACCAGAGAGCGCAGGTTCTTCCTTCCCTGCTCTCCCTGCTGTGGTGATTCGCAGTATCCCTTCTCCATCTGCCCAGTGCTAGCTGGGTTTCTTTCGCCCCCGTAGCTCAGTTAGAAGAGCAATTCCTGCGAAACAGTAAGCGCTTACTGGCCAAGGGGATAGGTCGCTGGTGCGATTCCAGCCGGGGGCACTGATTGTATCGGCATTTATGCTGATAGCCATCCTAAAAAATGGCCCGTGTAAACCTCTTAAAGAGTGGGGGGAGCGTCAAACGGCAAGATTCCCCCACTCGTTTGGGTCTAGGTGTAGGGAGCACGCTTGCTGGTGGCTTGGCGCCAAGTCTTGCAAGAGGGTCAGGTTCGAGTCCTGAAAGTATCCACTGCCTGGGACCGATAAATCGTTGCCCCGTTCGGTGTGCGCACACAAACGGGGAGGCGTTGGCATTCGCGGCGGACGTCGGCGAGTGGGTTCATGTCCCATTCCCAGGCTCTGGGCATTATGCTGTTTGCGGTTACGCGAAGCTCACAAATCGGTACCAACCGCTGGCCCGCCCCGAGGCTGTCTCTGTGAACAGGGAAAATAGAGGGGCTTGATGCCCGAAAGCAGCGCTGCCGTGTGCAAAGTCTGTAAGTAGGGCATCACACAACATGCAGAAGCCCGAGAGAGCGACCCGAAGCACTCTCTTGAGCACCCTCACCCATCGGCCAGCCTTGGTGGCCTGCGCACGTCTTTGGGCCGTCAGGCGCGGTGAGGATACCAAGGCCCCGCCGGAGGCCTCCGGCACATAACACAAAATGCAAACAAATCTCAGCGATGGACCAGAAACCGCGCTGAGACACATCCACCGCAAGTCCTTCTTGGGGGCTTGGTTCCAGACACTGGTGCGGAATAGGTGGGTGTGGCAATGCCAAGACCGATTTTGCTGGGCGGGTCCCAGCCCCTTTACGGGGTAGAGCAGTGGCAGCTCAGTTGGCTCATAACCAAAAGGTCGCCGGTTCGAGTCCGGCCCCCGTAACTGCTCAGCAATGGGCAAAAAACAGAGAAGGAATGTAAGTCCCTTCTCTGTCTGTTTCTATGTGTTCATCTCATTTGCCGGGCGCCCATGGCCCGGTTTTTCTTAAAAAAGGAGAATAGCCGTGAAAGGTTCATTATTAGCTTCGCTTCAACTGCTCGCTTTGCAGCGATTAACCATGATTGGGACTGACTCAAAGCCCATTAAAGAGCGCACAAACAAGCGCAAGCGTAAAAAGCGAAATGCCAAGCCCAAGAATAAAACCGTTTATCGGAGGGTCAAAGCATGAATGAAGACCTCGACCAATCAATAGACTCTCTGCCCTGGTGGATTCCCCAGCCTTTGGGTGCCCGTGCTTTGATTCGCCCCGATGGCTTAAAAGACAAAACAGCCGGAGGCATATATCTGCCAGACCAGGCAAAAGAAGAGCCTACAGAAGGCGTCATTGCCAACCTTGGCCCCGGCCACAAGCTCAAAGACGGCACTTATGCACCCCTCGAAGTGAAAATAGGGCAGCGCGTCATTTACAACAAGTGGGGCGCGACCGAGATTAAAGAGCAAGGGGAAACCTTTGTCATCGTTCGCGAAGAGGATATTTTGGGAATTATCCACGGGGGTGAAATCGATGACGACCTGCTCCCCGCATTCTGAACCACAATCCCGCTTTGACCTTATAAACCAGCTTTGCGCAGCTGCCCGCTCTGACACCAGCTCGAAATGGGACCAGCAACGCGAAGAAAGAATCAGCCAGGCACAAGCTGAGATGGACAGAATACAAACCAATCTCAGCCGAAAGCGCCGCGACTTCAGTAAGCCAAATTCAGGTGAACCAGTCAGAGCAGAAGCCCGTGTCCAAGAGAGACGGGTCAGAGCAGAAGCCGTCAAATCCCAAACAACCCCTGTTATCAAAACAGGGAGGCCGGGCCGCCCGCGCAAGACCCTCTATGCCTGGGGAGATTCCCCAAAGCATTAACCCACCCATCCCGGTATTTTGCCGGGTATTTTTTCGATTGTTTTGAAATGTGACGATTATCACAAATAAAGAGGAGAATTAACCGAAAATGCACGAATCAGCTTTAGACAACTTCCCCACTACAGACCCAGTTGAACTGTATGAGCGCCAGATTGAAAAGTTAAAAATTCAGCTCAACCGGCTCAACAGAGAGAATGTCACACTCCAAACGAGACTGGCCATGGCTGACCGTGATTCTCGGGTCAAAGCAGAATTAGGTCAAATCAAAACGGAGCCGCGTGAGCTTCATGTCAGTATCAACTTACAGTTTTAACCACCAGCTCGAAAAAGCCGAGCGCATAGAGCGGGCCCTGGATGAACACTTTCAATCTATCGGAGCCCGCATCTCACCCGCCACACTGCAAGCCCAAAGAGCAGGCATAGACCGCTGGTTTAAGCTCCCGCTTCATGAGCGCACCGACTGGATACCGGTTGAGTACAAAGCCGATTTCAAGGCCAGCAAAACGGGCAATGTGTTCATTGAGCTGATTTCAGTCTTGAGAGCGGGCGTGATTGAGGCCTTCGGCTGGGCCTATTCCAGCCAGGCCGATTGGCTCTTCTACTGTCTGCCAGAATCCGGCTTTGTGCTGCACATCGAATTTGCCCAGCTGCGAAAACACCTTGCCGCCTGGGTGAAACAGTTCGAGCAAAAGTCGGCGCAAAATCAGGGGTACATTTCGACAGGCATCCTGGTCCCCCTCGAAGTCTTTGGTGAAATTTCAATTCGCCAAATAAAGTTAAATTTTGGTTAATCAAAATCAGGCTGAAACCCGCATTGTACCGTTGACGTGGCCCCAGTCAATAAGTGATGAATGTCACTGACGCGGATATGAGCGGGTTTCGGTCAAGTCTTTATATCAAATAATCCTGATTATTGGAGATAAAAGTGGGTTTAGACCATCCCCAAAGCACTGAAGATTCTCACGCAATTCTGGCAGACCTCAAGAGTCAGAGCGTTGAAAAACTCGAAACTCAAACCCAGAGATTGACCTCTATTATCAAAGCCCTGCGCGAGCAATGCACAAAGGCCATCGAGCGCGCAGACCAGGCCGAGTATATGCTCAAAGCTGCGGGCCTATCGGATATCAATCACTACATGACCCAGCTCAAAGAGCAAGCGGCTCTGATTGAACACAAAGACCAGCACATTAGAACCCAGGCGGTTGAGATTGTCTCTCTGCGCAGGCAGTTAAACGACCTAAAATCGGGGAAAAATGTGGCGCAGGAATGGCACGATGAGCCTGGGGATAAGCGGGAGGATTTGCCGTGATGCCTACATTTAAACGGCTATTCAATTGGCTGACAAAGCCCAAAGTGTCATACCTCGAAATTATTATCATTTGCCCTTTAGCCAATTGGATGTACAACAACCATTTCATTTCTCGGGCATTGTTAAAAATCGTCGTTTGGATTGATGGCTTTTGAGATGAGCGCGGAGACTGAATTTATTTATGACCCCAAAGAAAAACTCTGGAGAGCACCAGAGGGCAAAGCGCTGAACGGGCCTTTTGGCCCTTATCGCCCCGAGATTTTAATCAAAGAATTTCCTGATGGATGGTATTCGTGCATTGCATTTCCTGGGTATTCAGAAATGGAGCGGAAGCATGATTCGTTCGAGTCAGCAAAGGCCTATTATGGAAAAAAATAAAGTGGTCCTGCAAACAGAAGAACCAGGCCTGAATGGGCCCCAGCTCAGAGACCTGCGCAAATCCGTTTTTATGCCTGCCTGGCTTTTTGCCAAAGAGGTCGGATACAGCTATCAGCACTATCGCAGAATAGAAGCCTCAAAATCTGAAGTGCCCCTGGCAATCAAAACCAAATTTAAAAGTGTCCTGATTGGGCATGTTGAAAAAATGCAATCTGCTACACGCGTGTTGCAGAATTGGAACCCCGGCATATCAAAACTTGACATAAGAGGGAAAATTGATGGTAACGTTAGATTATCGCGTAAAGGTGTCTAAAAGAGCAGTGAACCGAAAACCCCGGCTTCAAAATCTGTCGGACAAGGTCGCCGCTGCCCTTAAACTTCTCAAAAACCCCCTCCCTCCCCGCCCTGTTCCAGTCATAGACGAATCGGAACTTAGGCACATTCTCACAACATTTTTTAATACCCCCCGCTCTGTTCTCAATTCAGAAGAGAGTCTGGGGGATTTAAAAGCAATCAGCCGAGAGGCCTCCCGGTCTGTTCGCGTTCGCCCCAACCCGACGACTGGGAAAACTCTCTCTGATTTGCTCACCTGGGCAGAGCTGGAAAACATTTTGCGCCAGTTCGATGAGCGCTCGCTTTGCGTTATCGCTCTGACATGTGGCCGCCCAATCTGGTCAGTTGATGACATTGAGCGTTCTCTGATTCGGATTGAAGAAGAAAATGGTTACGTATTCTGGCAGCATTATCCGGGCGCATTCACAGAAGTAGAGAGCGAGATGAATCGCGAAAAAATTGCTTCATTCAGAATTGTCCGAGAGAAAATAGACGGGCGCTGGCGCATTGCCGAATCTGAAAAGACCCCTGTTTTTAATGAGCTGAAGCAGGCCCTGGGCCCACATCTCGAAAATTAACCCCAATAGTCAAAGGATTTTAAAATGGCAAAGCAAAAACCTGAAACCAATGAAGCACCCAATTCCGAAGAGCAGCAGGCTCCCGCCAAAAAGAAGCACAACAATATCGACCCTCAAGACCTCAAACACAAATACAATCTGCTCGAAGCCGCGCTTTTCAACAAAGACGACAAAGGCAAACTCAAGCTCAAAAGTGGTGGGGTTGTCTCCCAAAATCAAGCTGGGATTGACGAGTTTAAAGCGGGCGTTGATGCCTATTTTGCCGTTATGCAAATCGCTGACCCCGGCTCTCGCTGGATTGGAATTTTGCAGCGCTGCCTCGATACGCTCTCGAATCTCAAAGACAAGCCACAAGCTGAATGAGCCAGCTCCAAAGGCTTTCGGATTTGCTCGATTCATCTTCTCCCATTCTGGTGCATATCCACGGTGAAGAAATTGAAGAGGCGCAAAACGAGGAGGAATCAGAATCAGAAGGCTCTGATTCTGAGCGAGAAATTTTGACATAGGATTTTGACAATGGCTAAACGCGGGCCAAAGCGCAATAAACATCAGAAGGCCCGCAACATTGAGCAAGAATCAAAACTCAGGGCCGAAGGTAAACCGCTCAGAGAAATCGCTGAAACGGTTGGCGTTTCTCATGAGCAAGTGCGTCTTGACCTCAAATACATTGACCAGCGCCTGATTGAAGCCGCTGCCAAAGACCTTAAAAAGGCCAAAGCTGAGAACCTGGCCAAGCTGCGTTTCGCCCAAGCGGAAGTGCTCGAAGCCTGGAAGCTGAGCCTTGAAGATGCCAAAAAGGTCACGGTCAAGCACTCAAGAATCAAAGCTGATGATGAAGATGAGCTTTGCGAAGACCCCGGCATTCAGGTTGAAACAACCAGAGTAACCGAAGGCCAAAGCGGCAACCCTGGCCATCTCAGAAACTATATCCGCGCTCTCGAAGCCGAGGCCAAATTGCTCGGACTCTATGAGATGGGTACCGGCAAAGGTGACGAAGCGGCTCAAAGATTGATTGAGCTGCACGAACAATTAGAACTCGCTCGGAAGCAATATGATTCCCAAGAAACTTCTGGTACCCAGTCGTGAACAGTGGGAGTTTCTGGTTAAAAGCACTGCTCGGCAAAACTGGGCTCACGGCCCGGTTCGTTCAGGCAAAAACCATGTAATCAATATCAGATTTGCCGAAGCCCTGGGGACTGCTCCATTCGGCAACGAAGACAGCGACGTGTATTTTGGCGGCAAGACCAAAGACACAGTTGAGCGCATTTTCCTGCGCGACTTGTTTAAGTGGGTGGGTGAAGGAAACTACACCTACAACCGGAACAAGGGCAAGGGGACCATTTCCCTGCTCTGGAAAAACACCAAAACCCGTTTTACTCGCGAGTTTTACAGCTTCGGCTACTCCGATGCGGATAGTCACGAAGCAATATCCGGGGCGACACTGGGCCTGGCGTATCTGACCGAAGGCATTTTCTGCCATGAAGATTTTCACCGCCAGCTGGTTGCCCGTCTCTCGATAGACGAGGGGCTAAACGCTTTCTCGATGCTGTTTGGCGATACCAACCCAGCGGGCCCGGCTCACTGGCTTTGGAAAAAGGTTATCAATAACCCGGATTTGCTTAACTCGGGCGACCTGCGCGCCTTTCTGTTCAACTTTTATTCAAATCCATCACTGACCGAATCCTACCGCGAAATGCTTCGCAGGCAGTACGGGCCCGGCTCTCTCTGGTACCTGCGTCTCATCGAGGGGCTGTGGGTGATGGCTGAGGGCGTGATTTATGGCTCGGTATTCAACCCAGAGCGAAACACCTGCCAGCCCGAAGACCTGCCGACAGAGTGGGATGAACTGTGGTGCGCGCTTGACTACGGCACAACAAACCCTTTTGTACTTGGCCTCTGGGGCACAGCTCAGGGCAAAGATTGGCTGATTGACAGTTACGACCACGAAGGTGGGACTCAGGGTGATAAAACAAATGCTCAGTACCTGGCTGATATTACTGAATTTCTCACTCAGTACAGCCGGTTTTACGAAAAACCCATCACGTCGCTCTACATCGACCCCAGCGCTGCGAGCTTCAAAGCAGAGCTGAGCGATTGGCGCACTGATGACAGGACTCACGACAGCTGGCGAAAGCTGGGAATCACGGTTGTAGACGCCGAAAACGAAGTGCTGGAAGGCATTAAAACAGTTCATGGGAAGTTGCACCGAGGCGAGATTGTGGCCTGTGCCGGTGGCAGAAATAAGCGCTGGCATAACGAAGTCGGGGTTTATGCCTGGTGCTCCAAAGCCGCCGCTCGCGGAGAAGATGCCCCAATCAAAAAAGAAGACCACTCTCTCGACCAAACCCGCTACGGCATTCACACCAGAGCAATAAAAACAGACCCCTTTGCGGGATGGAGATAAATGAAACTGCCATTCATTAAAAAGCGCACGGCTCCCCAGCCGCTGCCCGGAACAGAGCGCCCCATGGTTGGCTCTGGATGGGGCATGTTTGCAGCGCTGCGCGACGGGCTCAAAGAGACTCTCTCAGGCTTGGGTGGTAACTCCGACCGGCTGAAATTGACCAAGTTTGAACCACCTGAGCAGGTAACCCAGCAAGAGGTTGAATGGGCCGTCGAGTTTGACGGAGTGCTTGAGCGCTTTGTTTGCAAACCCGTTGAAGATGCGCTGGCCGAGGGAATAGATTTCGAATATCTCTCGGAAGATGAAGAAGATTTTGCTGAGCAGTATCTGAATGAAATCGGATTCTGGAAAGCGATAGAAAAAGCGCTTGTAACCAAACGCATGAACCACGGGTCCATGATTTGGATAGACACGGGGGCCATCAATAATGAAAGGCCCCTCGGCCCAAACGAGTGCTTAAGGCCGTTCCGATTGGTTGTGCTCGACTCTGATTCAATTTATGCAGATACCTACAACCTGCATTCTGAACCCGAGTTCTGGTGTGTCGGCTCTGCTGAGCTTAAAAACGTTCGCAGGATTCACAAAAGCCGGGTGCTGCTCTTTAATGGGCGGTTTATTTCTGACCGTCACCGCCAGCGCAATCGTGGCTGGGGTGGTCGCGAAGTAGACAAAATCTGGGAGGCCTGGGTAAGCTGGCGTCTCACATTCCTAATGCCCCCAAACATCGCCATGACCTTTGAAGAGGGCATTTATGGCATGGAGGGGCTCAACCAGAAAATGACCACGCCAGCTGGGCGTGAGCTGATTCGCAACAAAGTTTTTGACCTCGAATCAATCCGCGGATTTCTGCGCAAACGCATTATTGATGCGACAGAGAAGTTTGAGCGCCAAGGGGCCCCGGTCTCTGGCCTCGATGGCATTATGGACCGCTCAGAGAATTTCTTTGTGGCCCAAACCGGCTTTCCTCGCTCCGTTCTGTTTGGTGGTTCTAAAGGCTCCAATCTGAATGGAGATAACAAAGGCGAAGAAGGCCAGCAGCTTTATCAAGCGCTGGTGCGAGGCATTCAGCATAAAGACCTCAAGCAGAATTTACAGTATTTCTTTGCCTGGATTCGCCCAGCTTTGCAGACGCGATACAGAAAGCCATTTGAAAACATGGGTTTCTGCTTCGAGCTTGCAGACACCGAGACGAAGGTTCAGCGGGCAGAGCGTCAGTTCAAAGAGGCGCAGCGTGACCAGGTTTATTTGAACCCCGCAAATCCCATAATTGACCGTGAAGAACTTCGGGGAGACCTGGCCAAACGCGGCACCTATTTGCTGGATATGCAGCCGGTGCCAGAAATAAGCCCAGAGGACTTGGGCGATGGCGAAGAAGAATAATTTTAACCCCGTCTATCCCGAGGGCTCAATCAAAGAGTATCGGGCACTTTTGCTTAAAGCGGTGCGCAGGTGGCAAAAAGAAGCGTTAAAACTTATAAAGGCTGCTCTGTCTCAGCTTCAAGATGACGCAATCAGCAGCTTAATGTCTCGCTTGCGCGCTTTGTGGGACTCTCAGATAAGCGAGATTAAGTCCGAAATATCAGCTGTGTTTGAGCGCTTAAACGAGCGCCAGCGGGCCTGGTGGGTGATGGCTCTGGAGTCTGCCACTGGCATGACTGCAGCCTTGTTTCTGAGTCTAATGCGAGAGACCTGGCTTGCTGAAGAGCATCGCACGCGGGTTGAAAACAACACTTTGATAGTTGATTCTATTGGGTTGGCCGCAATACTGGCCATTGACGCAATACTCCGGCAAGGCTTCCGCTCTGGCCTGGATTTGAAAGTTATTTTGATTCAGATTCGACCTGTTTTCGAGCGAATGGATAAATCAGCTGAATACAGGGCGCGGAATGAAATCGAAGACCATAATGCGGCACTCAATCAGCAGCGCCAGCAAGAGGCCAATGTGGGTGGATATACCTGGCTCGAAACAGTCAGCTTTAACCCTCGCAAGCACCACCTAAAACGGGTGGGCAGGCACTATCTTTGGAGCGAGCCTCCAGAAGACGGCCACCCCGGCACTCAACCGAATTGTAAGTGCGGTGCAAAGCCGGATTGGCCCCAAACAGTTTACGGAATCCCAGTAATAAACAGGTAAAAAATGCTCATCGAAATCCGCGACGTTCGGTTAACCGCCGAAGGCCGCTTAAAAGGCCGTGCCCGCGTCACTGGTGTGGGCGTGCTCGATTACACCGAGCTTTACGGTGCTTGGGTCTATCGGCCCGAAGAGGAAGTGTTTAAGCCTGAAAGCATGGAGAGCCTTAAAGGTATCCCCATTACTTATGGGCACCCGCCGACCAACCTGACAGCCGAGACCGACCGTAACCACACCATCGGATATACCGGCGACATCATCGAGCGTGATGGTGACAGCCTGATTGTAAATTTCACCATTATCGAGGCCTGGGCGGTCAAAGAGATTCTTTGGCTCATTCAACAAGGTCAGCGCATACAGTTTTCTGTCGGAGCTTGGGCCCTGCCCGAGCAATCAACCGGCGAATATAACGGGGTGCCGTACCAGATTATCTGGCGCTCAATCATTTATAACCACCTGGCTCTGCTTATGACAGACCAAGGGCGGTACCCAAACACTGAAATAATCACGGATTCTAAAGCCGCTGGGCGCTGGATGCTCGTCATGGACGGGTTTCTATCAACAGTGGACTCAAATATAACGGAGGTTCAAACCGTGAAAATTACCCTTCCCAGCGGCTTTGTTGTCGAAATTACCGACGCTGAGGCTGCGACCGAATTGCAAAAGCTGGTTGGCGACCATAAGCAACTGGTCCAAGACCATGCGGGCGTAGTTGGCCAGTTTACCCAAGCACAGAAAGACCTGAACGCCACCAAGGCCCAGGTGATGGATTCAGACCGATTTAACAAAGCTGTTTCTGGCCGCGTTGAATTGGCTCTCGAAGCTCAACCTCTCATGGATGGCCTGGATATTCAAGCCGTGGCTGTCATGGATGAAACCGCTATTTATGAAGCTGTTTTACTCAAAAATGGCCATACCCAGGCTGAACTGGACGCCAGCAAAGTCGCGCTCAAAGACGCTTACCCCGTTTATTTGCGTGGCGCATATAGCCAAGTGGGCAAAGCTCTGGGCAACCAAGAGTCCTCTGAAGTGCTCGACCTGGCAAGCCAAACCAATACCCAGACCCGCAGCAATCAAGGTGAAGTCATTGTGACCGACGCTTTTGAAGCTGCCAAAAACAAAGCGAAAGCAGGTAAATAAGCCATGCAGACTCAAGTTCTTCAGTCCAATTACAAGTACACCGCTGGCCAGTGCTACAAGCGCAGCCCGCTCAATGATGATTTGATGCCGCTGGAAAACATGGGCTTTGGCCTGGGTGTTGTGCGCTCTCAAGTTAGCAGCAACTCATGCCGCCTGCCCAATATGAACAGCTTTGTTATTACAATCAGCGCTGACATGGTTGCCGCAGATGTTCTGACTGGTGTTCTGAAATTTATCAGCCCAGACGGAACCACCAGCACAGTCACAATCAACGAAACCTATGCCACAAATCATTTAACGACCGTTACTCAGGTTAAAAACGACCTGGAAGCCATTTCCGGTGTGACCTGCACATTGTCTGGTTCAAACCGCGTTCTGACCATTGTGGCTGCCGCTGATAAACGCATTCAAGTGGCAACCGCTATCGGCATGACCAATGGTGGCGCTGGTACCGCAGTTATCACCAGTCAGGTGAAAGGCACCACTGATACCATCCGCGGAGTAACCAGCCGTGACCCCAATGCAGCCTCTGCACTGGACCACACCTACACCGAGCCTTATCACAAAGCCAAGCATAAACTGGTCGGCGTGACCTTCCAGGGCGACCCTGCTGTTCCCGTTGCTGGCACCCCTGCAGCTGGCGGTTCTGTTTATTGCCTGCTCGAAGACTACACCGATACTGGCAGCGTTTTGAACCCTCGCGGTTCATTCCGCACCAACACCGACAGCGCAGCCGCCCCGGTTGTTCTGGTAAGTGACACCGAATTTGCTGACGAAAAAGACAACGGGCTTGCTCCGCTGTCCATGAACAAAGTTTAGGAGTAAGACCCAATGAACAAGGTTTTTGTACAAGACAGCACCGGGCATAAAACACCTGCGAGCTGGTATATCCCTCCCCAGGCCTTAGAGGTCATGGACACAAACAGCACTCGTTTGCTGCTGAGCGAAGTCACCAAATTGGAGGCCGCTTTTGCAGAGTATCAAATGCGTGGGACCAGTTTCCGCGAGCTGTTTGCCGTTGAAGCCATTGAATCCGGTGTGGATTATGTCGGTTACAAACAGAAGTTGAAAACCGGCAAAGCGGAGTTCATCTCTCGCAATGCCACCAGCTTCCCGACCGTATCAACCGGCATGAAGCCCTACATGAAGCCCGTCATTCCCATCGGTGTCGCGTACACTATCAACTTGTTTGAAGAGCGCGCGCTGAATCGCTGGGGTATGAGTGTTGAGCAAGATGGTCCCGAAGATTGCGCTCAATACATTGACCAAAAGCTGGATGAAGGCGCTCACGCTGGTGGGAAAGACCCAGACGGCCTGGAAATCGAAGGCGCTTTTGACTGGATGAACGGCGGGGGCTCTTACGCAACCGGCGGAACTTCATTCTACGAAGTGACTTTGGGCACCGGCGTCTCTGGCAATACCTGGGCAGCCAAAACCGGCGCTGAAATTTATGCCGACATTGCTGCTGGCATTATGGCCATTTATCGCAATTCTCAAAAGAACTGCGTCTGCAAAGTGGTCGCCATGGGTATGGATGCCTATTACGAATTCAGCCGCAAGCTGATTACCGATGCAGGCGGCGCGACCGTCAAGCTCGAGCCCGTTGTTCGCGCGGCATTCCCAGACGTTAAATTTGTGATTGACCCCTGGCTCGATGCCATCACTCACACCAAAGGCGCTGGCGGTGGTGCCAATAACGAAACCTGGAACGGCTCAGCCGGTTCTGGTGCCGTTCTGTTCCTCGACAATGACCGTCGAAACATGATTTACCGTGCCAATGAGCGCGAAATCCTGCGCCCCTACGAGTACAGCGGATTCAATACGAAGGTCAACACCTTTGGCTTGACCGCTGGCCTCCAAGTAAAACGCACCTATGCGGGCGCTTACATGAAAGGGGTCAGCTAACCATGGCTTACACCTCAATCAAAGAAGTCGAGGGCCTTTCAGAAAAGCTGGAGGCCCTCGAAGCTTTAGTTCGCGACCTGCAGGCCAAAGTTACCGAGCTTGAAGGCCCAAAGCCAAAGCCCAAAGTAAAACAGGCTTCAGAGGAATAGACCATGCCAACTGCGCTGAGTTATATCAAGTCTTTTAATAATGCGACGCTGCAGGCAATGAGCGATTCAGCTTTGCAAGCAGCGATTGATATTGCAATGCTTGATATTCACAGCGCAACCTATGGCACCACAGCGGATATTGCGGCGGCCAATTTGGCTGCTCACAATATTCTGATTGAAACCTCGACATCCGCAGCCAGCTCAGGGGGTGCCCTGGCTGGCGCGGTGCTTGAGAAAGAATTAGACGGTGCTCGAATCAAATACGCAGCACCAAGCGGTGGCAGCTCTGGTTCTTCTGGCAGCTCAGACCCGCTGGAAGGCACCATTTATGGCAAGCGCTTCAAGCAGTACCGAGACAACGTTTCGATTGGTACGTTTTCGACCGGCTCCAACCTCTGATGGTCCAAGAGATTGACCGAGGCTGGAACGACTATGCACGGGCCATGGCCAAACTCGATGGTTTAGAGATTGTCGGCGGGCTCTTTGGTGAGCAGGCTGAAATCGGCCTTTATAACGAGAAGGGTACCGACCGGATACCGGCCCGGCCTTTCATGAAAATAACGGCCAGGCGTGTCATGCCGAAACTGAAGCGCAAATCTGGCCCCATGGTTCAGGCGGTCAAAGCCTATCTGAACTCGAATGGAGACACGACAAAGCTCTATAGTCTTGGGGCCTGGCTGGCTGTCGAAATCCAGAAGACCATCGAAAGCAATGTTCAGCCGCCAAACGCTGAGAGCACGCTCAAACGCAAGCGCCTGCGCTCAACCAAGACCCTGGTTGATTACGGGAATATGCTTCGAGCAGTAACCTTTAGAGTGAGAGAAAAACAATGACCGCGCCATTTTTAGAGCCCATGACGGTTTATGATGTTGTGCAGGTCAAAGACGGTCCCAACATCACGGTTGACGAAACCGAGCGCGAAATCCTCGGCTGTATTCGGCCCTACAAATCGAACGGGCAGCAAGCAGACCAAGTGTTGGTTGAATCGCTTGGAGTTAACTCAATCAGTGGCCTGGTTAATCTCTACTCTCACGAAGAACTCGACGCAGCGGATAAAGCAACAGGCGCAAAAGGCACCCGCTTTTTCTGGAATGGCCTCAAGTACGAGGTCGGAACAATCCAGCGCAGCATAGCCCCAGGCCTCGAAGACCTGGCGCATTACAAAAACACATCGTTCGTGCTCGATGAGAAGTCCACGAATTACGAACCCCCGCCAGAGGAAGCACCGTGACAACCAGAGCTGAAGAGATTAAATGGGCTCTTTATAACTGGCTGGTGGCCGAGTCTGGTGTGGATGAAGAGAATATTCTCGCGGCTTACCAGAACTCGACGGAAGCCCAGGGCAAGACCATCACCTTCGTGCCGGTCATGACATCCGACCAGGTTGGTGTCTTTGCTGAGCGTGCTTGGAATAGAGAGACGGGGACTCTGGCCAGAATTTATCACTTTGAAACAGAGGGCTCTGTCAGCGTGGCGGGTCCCAATGCTCTGACCATAATCACGACCCTGAAAAAGAGCCTCGATAAAGATTCGGTTGTTGCCTCCTTTTGGGAGCCCGACCCAGGCGAAAAACACACGGGCGGTATAGGTGTTATGGCTGGCTCCATCACCTATCTTCCCCAGCGAAACGGCTTGTCTTACAGAGACACGGCCCAAATGGACCTTAAAATTTGTTTGAGTGAAACCGAACACGATGAATTGCTCTCGATTACCGCGGCAACATTGCAGGTCACGCCCTCAAACGACACACCTCTAACCATACCAATAGAGCCTTAGTTTTATTAAATCCGAGCTCCCATCAGGGGGCTTTTTTTATTGGCAAAAAATAAAAATCCCGATAGGAGTCATCCATGCCGAGCGTAGACGAAATTATTCCGGTTACAATCACCGAGAACTCAGGGCCTGAAAACCTGGCCTCCTTTGATTATCTGGCCATCATTACCGATGACGCCCCAAACGCTTCGTTTGGCGCTTCAAATCGAGCAAAGAAGTATGCTTTAAGCCTGA
>PFGG01000068.1:0-13304 GCA_002783405.1 bacterium (Candidatus Blackallbacteria) CG13_big_fil_rev_8_21_14_2_50_49_14
CTGCCGGCAGATAACAGGCGCTACCGGGAGGTCTATAGCCGCACCCTCGCTGAAATCATCGGGGTCAATCAAGAGAGTATCCATGCAGCCGAATGGGTTACGCTCTTCACCGATCTGCTTTCAGGACGCTATACAGCAGAGCAGGTGCAAGCAGCCCTCAAAAGTGCAAACTTAGAATAAAGGCGGTTTCAGGGTTTGGAGGCTTCAATCTGTCGGCCCAGCGGGTGCCGGGTTTGCAGCAGGCGTAAAATACGAGCCTGCAGCTCAGAGGGAGAAAAGGGCTTGAGAATATAGTCATCAACGCCCAGATTGAGGCAGGTATCCAAGGCAACCTGGTGGCCATAACCGGCCAGTACCAGCACAGGCACCGCATGAAAATGGGGATTCTTGCGCAAAGCCTTGAGCCAGGCAAAATCTTCGCGCTGCAGCGAACAGATTTCCAGCAAAAGCAAGGCGGGTGGATGCTCCTGTAAAACCGCGAGGTCTGGCAACTGTTTACTCAACGTTTCCAGCGTAAAGGGCGGGGTTTGAAAAAAATGGCGCAGAGAAGACAAGACCAGGGCATCATCATCGGCAATGATCAAACGAATCGGAGGCTCAGTACCAAAGCCATTTTCAGGCTGGGCCACGACACAGTTGCGTCCCTCCTGTTTGGCTGTATACAGGGCATGATCGGCGCGCGCCACCGATTCTTCAAGCGTGCTGCGCAGGCGCACCGATGCCACCCCAGCCGAAAAATTCAGGTTCAAACCATGACCATCCGGGGTTTCAAACGCTTGAGCCGCTACTTTTTCACGCAGACTGTCAATCACCTGCCAGGCATTCTGCAAAGGGGTATCCGGCAAAAGCAAGACAAATTCTTCCCCGCCCCAACGTGCCACCACATCGGATTCTCGCAGGCTTTCTGCCAATAAGGTGCTTAAATCCCGCAAAACCTTGTCTCCCGCCGGATGCCCCCAGGTATCGTTGATCAGTTTGAAATGATCAATATCCAAAATACCAATTGAAAGCGGCTTGTTGTGACGTTGCGCCAGAGCCAGATAGCGGCGATAATTCTGGTAAAGTGCGGCCCGATTGGGCAACCCCGTTAAAGGATCAAAAAAGGCCTGACTTTCCATCAGGCGCTTGGTTTTCAAGCGTTCAGAAACAGCCGCTGTCAAGGCATGCAGATCGAGAGGCTTGTCAAAAACCTGATCGGCTCCCAGAGCAAAACACTCCGCCCGAATCGAAGAACCCCGGCCCGACATGATCATGACGGGAATATGTGCCAAATCCCCTTGTTGCTTGAGTTCCACCAATAAATTGCGTCCATCTGCATCGGGCAGACTGACATCCATTAAAACCAAAGAAAAAGGCTGTTCCTGAACCTTATCGTGAAAAACAGAAGCATTGCCAGCGTGTTCTACCGTATAGCCCTGAGAATCTAAATGTTTTTTCAGTAGTTTTGCCATTTCTGGATCATCTTCAACCAGCAGAATCGGCTCACTTGAGAGCAAACGCCGTGAAATAGACTCATGGATCAGCGCAATCAGACTCTCAAGGTGCACAAAGAAATCGTGCTCAGAACAGTCTTCCAGCATTTGCGCTTCTTCAGCAATATGCGGCTGGCTGCCCTGCCCCAGAGAATCACGGATGGTTTGTGCAATCCGGCGTACGGCCCCCATGTCCTCTTCAAGCTGTTGATTGGCAAAGGTCTGCCCGACCTGTTTGAGATCTTTCAGCAGATGCATTTGGGTCTGGTGGGCACTGCCAGAAGAAAAATCAAGGGATTCAAGGGCTTTGGCCAAGGCAAAAATATCTTCAGCACTGGGAGAGAATTTTTCAAGCAAGGCATCTGCACGGGTCGCCAATTCAGGGTAATCACGCAAATGCCGCAGGGTTTCCAAAAGCCTTTGCAATTTAATCCCTGCCGCCTGGCGGGGGTACAAACTGTTGCGTTTTTGCTCCAGAACCTGCAGTTTGGCAATCAGACTTTCCTGATCGTGAACTTGGGTTGAAAAGGGCGTATTCATGCAGGTATTATAGCCGATCCTGTCTGAGAGCGGAGAAGATGCTTCAGGTGTCTGAATTCAAATGACAGATTAAAATTGACAGTTTTTCTTTGCGAGCCAAAATCCCACGGGGCAAGTTCAGACTTTTACCCGTTTCAGCCCGCGCAAGCTGAAGCAAGGCCTCAAGATGGCGGCTGGTAAAAATCTTCCAATCACCGCAGACCTGTGTCAGTGCCCGCTTCAAGACCCGACGTTGCAAGGCTGGCCCCAACCCCTCAAAAGAGCGCAGCAAAACCCGCAGCCCCTCAGGTTCTGTGCTCAGAACCGTAAGCGCAGCAGACTCTGTCAGTTGTTCTAAGAACTGCTGTTCTTCTTGCCAGATCAGGGCATGTTCACACCACTGCTGCTCTAAACGGGGATTTTCTGCACGTAAAAGCGGTAAAACCTGAGCCCTGATACGGTTGCGAAAAAAATCCAATTCAGCATTGCTGCTGTCTTCACGCCAACTGAGCTGGTAATGCTCAACATAGGCTTCAAGTGCGGCACGGGGGGTGTCCAGCAAAGGTCGAATCAGACGCAGTCCTTGACGCTCCTGCACGGGAGACATGCCCCCCAGCCCCTGCACCGCCCCCCTTACCCATCGCATCAAAAGGCCTTCGGCCTGGTCACTGGCGGTATGGGCCGTTGCCAAGGCATCAAAGCCTTCTTCACGAGCCAAGCTAAAAAGCCAGGCATAACGTAACTCACGGGCCACAGCTTCGAGTGAACTCTGGGCACTGGTTTGATGCACATCGGCCACCGCCAGACGAATTTGCCAAAAGGGAATCGCCAACGCCTGGCAGTGGTCGTTTAGCCACAGGGCATCGGCTGCCGACTCTGTGCGCAGGCCATGATCGATATGGGCCACGCCAAAATCAAGTGCATATTTTTTTTGCCCAAAACGGCGAAAAAAATCCAGCATCACCATCGAGTCAAGCCCGCCTGATACCGCCAACAAAACCCGCGAACCCGCCAGCAAAAGCTGGTGTTTTTCAATCCAAACAAACAGACCGGAGCAAAAGCTGCGGTCTGAAAAGTTTTTCACAGAGATTTAATATCCGTATTTGCTGCGATGAACGCCCAGGATTTCATCCAATTCGGCCATCACCGAACGCAACATGCGGGTCTTTTTATTGTGGGGCAAAAACGCACTCTTAAACCCATTGATCAAGATATTGGCGATATCGTGAAGATCCAGATCAAAGATCTGTGAAGCCAGATAGAGCTCATCGGTCACGGTGGTATTGGAGATCAGGCGATTATCCGTATTGATCGTCACGCGCAAGCCCAAATCATAGTATTTTTTCAGGGGGTGGTGCTCAAGCTTATCAATCGCCTTGGTCTGCAGATTCGAGGTCAGGCAAATTTCCAGCGGAATGCGGTGATCATTGACATAGTTCAGCATATCGCGGTCTTCGATCAGGCGGGTGCCATGGCCAATCCGGTGCGCACCACAGTAGTGAATCGCCTGGGAAATACTTTTGGGGCCAAAGGCTTCACCAGCATGCACCGTGCAGTTGATATTCTCATTCAGAATCAGTTCAAAGGCTTCTTTGTGGTCCTTGGCGGGATTGTCGTATTCAGCCCCGGCCAGGTCAAAGGCGACAACGCCACGGTTCTTGAAGCTGATCGTCAAACCCGCCAGATCGAGTGAACTTTCAGGGCTGATATGGCGAATACCGCAGATAATCACGCCGGTAATGATATCGTACTGGCGTTCGGCATCGGCCAGGCCTTGTAAAACGGCTTTAACGATCTGGGGCATAGAAAGCCCTTTCTGGGTATGCAACAGCGGGCAGAAACGCACTTCTATATATTTGACATTTTCCTGGGCTGCGTCTTCGGCCAATTCAAAGGCGGTACGGCGCAGGGCATCAAATTCCTGCAGCACGGAGAGGGTGATATCAAAGGCGCGCAGGTATTCCTCAAGGCTTTGGCAGTCTTCTGCCACCTGTACGAGTTTGCGCAGACTCTCAGCATCAGAGGCAGGCAGTTCAACCCCCTGTTTTGCAGCCAGCTCGAGCATGGTTTCAATCCGCATTGAGCCATCGAGGTGAACATGGAGATCGGTTTTGGGAAGTTGCAGGAGAATATCCCGCGTAGGCAATTGTTTCGGCATCGGAAAGGATCCTTACTTTTTACGTTTCTTTTTATTTTAGCAGGCGAAAGCCAGAATTAGGATTTCAGGGCTGAAGGAGGCTCTCCCAATACCCTGATGGGCCCAATCTTCCCCTCTGAGCACGATCTTCCCTCAAGGGAACAGGCTTTCTCAGCACGTTCTTGAAGGGGTTTCAGAAAACAGAACCGCGCCAAAGGCATCCTGAAAACCGAAAACGCTCAAAATGATCCTGAAAATTTTAGTTTTTCAGGGCACAATCATCTTACCTATCCCTTCATCTTGATCTATAATGGCTTTTCTGACAGCATTGTCTGCGATGAACTATCAGAAGATGGATTTTCAAAAAAACTGTAAAGATATTGTGGAAAACTGACCAGCATTAAAAACAGGGTCCCCCCCTGTTCGGGAAACTCTCCCCGGTGATCTGTATACACAGGTTCCGGCACGACCGACCTCTGCTTCTAACCTCCCCGAAAAACCTGTTCAGAATATCTTGCGGCCAGCCACTTCTTGGAAGTGGAATCCTGAAGATCTGTAAGAATGTTTGCGCGAGACTAAATTCTCGTTAACATTCTACTTTTGTTTAGTAAAAGATCGTGTATAATGTGATATCTGTATTGTTGAAAATAGAAGGATAAAGGAGGTCGGCGACTTCCCCTCGGAGAGTACGTCGCCCGGATAGTATGGCACCACCACCAGCTAAAAAAGGAAAAGGCAAAGGCAAAGAAGCCGTTGCCGTCATCAAGCTGCAGATTAATGCAGGTAAAGCCAACCCCGCTCCGCCGATCGGGCCCGCGCTCGGTCAGCATGGCGTGAACATCATGGAATTCTGTAAAGCCTATAATGATCGTACAAAAGATCAAGTGGGTATGATTATTCCTGTTGAGATCAGCGTCTTTGACGACCGCTCTTTTACCTTTGTTACGAAAACCCCCCCCGCCTCTGCACTGATCAAGAAAGCACTCAAGATCGAAAGTGGCTCTTCCAATCCCCAGAAAACCATTGTGGGTTCTTTAACCTCTGACCAGGTCAAAGAAATCGCTCAGGCCAAAATGCCTGACCTCAATGCTCGGGACATCGAAGCTGCCATCAAGATGATTGAGGGTTCTGCTCGGAGCATGGGTGTGGCAGTCAAATAACGCAAGGAAAAGGACTGACAAGCCATGGCACGTTTGACCAAACGACAAAAGCAAATTATTGAACTGGTGGGAGACCAGCCCAATTTTTCTCCCTCTCAGGCTGTGGAACTGGTAAAGCAAGCCAGCCTCGCCAAATTTGATGAAACTGTAGAAGTTGCATTCTGCCTGGGTATCAACCCCAAGCACGCAGACCAGCAGGTACGTTCTACTGTCTCTTTGCCTGAAGGCACAGGACAGACTGTACGTGTCGTGGTCGCAGCCAAAGGGCCTGCTATTAAAGCAGCCATGGAAGCGGGTGCTGTTGATGCCGGTGCAGACGAGCTGATTGAAAAAATTCAAGGCGGCTGGTTCGACTTCGACGTTCTGATCGCTACCGCCGATATGATGGCTCCGCTTTCTAAGCTGGGTAAAATCCTCGGCCCCAAGAAACTGATGCCCAACCCCAAAGCTGGTACTGTGGTCGCTCCCTCACCGGACGCGGTCAGCAAAGCAGTTACCGAATTCAAGGGCGGGAAAGTTGAATTCCGTAATGACCGTCAAGGCAATGTTCACGTTGCCATTGGCAAATCGTCTTTCGAGTCGATTCGTCTGATGCGGAATCTCTCTGCAGTTTACAATGCCATCATGAAAGTTAAGCCTTCCGCGGCTAAAGGGCAGTATATCAAGACTTTCGCCCTGTCTTCGACCATGGGTCCTGGTCTGCATGTAGACCTGGGTCGCCTGAACGAATTAGCTTCGGTTGAATAAGGAGAAAGACAATGGTTACCCTTGCCCAGAAACAAGATCGCGTTGTTGAACTGAAAGATCAGTTCTCACGCACCAAACTTGCAATGGTCTCTGATTTCAGAGGCCTCACCGTCAAGGAAATGACAACTCTTCGTCGCCGTCTGCAAGACGCTGGTGGGGATTACACGGTTGCCAAGAACACCTTGGTGCGCCGTGCCCTGAAAGAGACCGAAGGGATGCCCGCAATTGACAATTACCTGGAAGGCCCCACAGCCCTTGTCTTCGGGTTTTCTGATCCGGTAACGCCGGTCAAAACCCTGTTGGACTATTTCAAGGAAACCAAAAAGGAACTTGAAATCCGTGGTGGTATTGTTGAAGGTAAAGTGGTTTCTGCCAACGACCTGAAACAAATTGCAACCCTGCCCAGCCGTGAAGAAATGGTGGCCAAATTGATGGGCTCCATGCAGTCACCGGCCCAGGGCGTCGTCATCACCCTTTCTGGGGTGGCTCGGAATCTGGTCTATGCACTGGAAGCCGTTCGCAAACAAAAAGAAGAAAACAGTTAACTGAGAAGGAGCAATTATAATGGCTACTCTGACCAAAGAAGATATCGTTGAAGCAGTCGGCAGCATGAGCCTGCTGGAAGTCGCTGATCTGGTAAAGATGTTCGAAGATAAATTCGGTGTTTCTGCAGCTGCCCCCGTGGCTGTTGCTGCTGCTGGCGCTCCCGCCGCAGCCGCTGCTGTTGAAGAAAAAACCGATTTTGACGTCATCCTGGCCGATGCTGGCGCCAATAAGATTAAGGTACTGAAAGTCGTTCGCGAACTGACTGGCCTTGGTCTGAAAGAAGCAAAAGAACTGGTTGACAACCTGCCCAAGCCCGTTAAAGAAGGCGCAAGCAAGGAAGAAGCTGAAGCTCTGAAAGCCCAGCTCGAAGCTGAAGGCGGCAAGGTCGAAATCAAATAAGCATGTCTTCGGACCTGCCTTTGATTGACACCCATACCCACCTCAATCTGTCTGACTATCAAGCAGATCAGAACGAGGTTATTCAGAAAGCTCTCGATGAGGGACTGATCCGGATGTTACTTCCGGGCGTCACTCTCGAGAGCTGTCTTTCTGCAATAGAACTGTCACGCCAATACCCTGCTCTGATTTACTGTGGTCTGGGCATTCATCCCCAAGACGTAGCAGGCTGGGATGACGCTGTTGAAGCTCGTTTTCTGGAAATGGCGAAAGCCCCGGAAGTCGTCGCGATTGGCGAAACGGGTCTTGACTATTATTGGGACAGTTCTCCTCCTGAGCTTCAGCACAGCGTGCTCAGGCGTCATATTCACCTGGCCCGAGAGCTGCAATTGCCCTTGATTCTGCATGTCAGAGACAAGGCTGACAGCCAGGCTGCTTACCAGGATTTGCTGAGAATACTCAAGCAGGAAAACGCCCAGGAGATCGGGGGCGTCATGCATTGTTTCTCAGGTGATTTGGCATTCGCTCAAGCCTCGATTGATTTAAATTTTTATTTGGCCTTTGGCGGCGTACTGACCTTTCGCAATGCCCAAAACCTTCAAGCCGTTGCTGCTCAAATAGATCTGCAGCATATCGTTTTGGAAACAGACAGCCCCTGGTTGGCCCCTGTTCCTTACCGGGGCAAACGCAACGAGCCGGCCTATATTCGCCATGTCGCCGAAAAACTGGCTGAGATCAAACAATGCAGCCTTGAGGAAATCTCCCAAATCACCACCGAAAATGCCCGTCACCTCTTTCAATTTTGAATTCAGACGGCTTCAAAAGGTAGCAACTCCTGGCAACGATCTGGTCATGCCCTGCTTTTCGTGCTAGTTTGTAACAGGGTTGAATAGAATTAAGGGGATCGGATCTTTTTTAATTTGGCTGCATTATGATTGGATTTCAACGCAAAATCATCACCTATGAAATATTTTAAATTTTCTATTGCTGTCACCCTGATAGGGTTGATCTGCGCCTTTTTCTGGGGCGGCCCCATGGGCGTTTTGATCGCCGCAATCTTAAGCGTGATGGAAGTCAGTCTCTCTTTCGACAATGCCGTGGTCAACGCCTCCGTGCTGAAAACCATGGACGAAAAATGGCGCAAACGCTTTTTACTCTGGGGCATTATGATTGCCGTCTTTGGCATGCGCTTGCTATTCCCCGTGCTTATTGTGGCCATGGCGACCGGGCATTCTTTGCTCAATGTAGCCGTCATGGCCCTCGATAACCCCATACTCTACGCCCAGCAACTCGAAAAAGCCCATGTTTCAATTGCCGCTTTTGGCGGTATGTTTCTGCTCTTGGTTTTTCTCAGCTTTGTGCTTGATGACAATAAGGAAATCCATTGGATTCAAATTTTAGAATCAGGCCTTTCAAAGCTGGGCAAACTTGAATCGATTGAAGTGGTTACTGCCCTGCTCGTGCTCATGACAGCTCAGACTTTTGTGCATGAACATGAACGTCTGACGGTTCTGCTTTCGGGCCTGTTTGGAGTTGTACTATTTGTACTGGTGGGCAGTTTTTCCAGCCTGTTTGAAGAACAGGGCATTGAAAATATGCTTGAATCCGGGGTCAAAAATGCGGGTGCCATGAGTTTTATTTATCTTGAAATTCTGGATGCCTCTTTTTCTCTGGACGGGGTGGTGGGAGCCTTTGCGATTACAACCGATGTGGTGATCATCATGATCGGTCTGGCGATTGGCGCCATGTTTGTTCGTTCTTTGACCGTATTTTTAGTTGAGAAAGGCACGCTGGATCAGTATATCTTTCTCGAACACGGTGCCCATTACGCCATTGGTGCCTTGGCCCTGCTCATGTTTGCCAGCATTGTAACCCCTGTTCCTGAAATCGTAACGGGTTTTGTCGGGCTGGCCTTTATTGGACTCTCGCTGATCTCTTCAATTCTCAACAAGCGCAGAGAACTGGCATGAAATTTTCAAGTTTTATCCTTACGACTCACTGCTGACACCCCATCTCTTATAAAGGAAAACGCTGAATGGAAAAATTTATAGGAATTATCGGTTTGCTGGTCATGTTCGGGATCGCCTTTGGCCTTTGCAAACGGGAGGACTGGAAATATATCAATCTGCGTGTGGTGATTGGGGGAACCCTCATGCAGCTGCTTTTTGCCTTTTTGATCCTGAAAACCCCTGTCAGCAAAATTTTTGATTGGGCCAATATTGCCGTCAATGAACTGCTGAACTTTACCAATAAAGGTTCTGGTTTTATCTTTGGCAACCTGATCAATGCCGGCAATGAAAATATTGGTTTTATTTTCGCCTTTCAGGTTTTGCCCACGATTATCTTTTTCTCTTCTTTAATGACCGTTTTTTACTATTTGGGTGTGATGCAGTTTATTGTAAACATCATTGCCAAAGCCATGGTAAAAACCCTCAAAACCAGCGGTTCAGAGACCCTCTCTGCAGCCGCTAATATTTTTGTGGGCCAAACCGAAGCCCCCCTGGTGATTAAACCCTTTGTCGAAAAAATGACCAATTCCGAACTGATGGCGATTATGGTCGGCGGCATGGCCACGGTCGCAGGCGGCGTTATGGCTTCCTATGTAGGTCTTTTGCGCGCCAGTATTCCCGATATTGCAGGTCACCTGATGGCCGCCAGCGTGATGTCAGCGCCAGCAGCTCTGGTGATGGCCAAAATTATGATTCCTGAAAAAGAGACCTCAGAAACGGCTGGTGAGGATGTCTCTCTGGCGGTTGAAAGAGTCGATGCCAATATCATTGATGCCGCCGCACGCGGGGCAGGCGAAGGTTTGACCCTGGCCCTCAATGTTGGTGCCATGCTCTTGGCCTTTATTGCCCTGATTGCCATGGTCAATGCCGGGGTTGGCTGGCTTGGCAGTTTAGCCGGTATTCAAGCACTTTCACTGGAAAAAATCTTCGGTTGGGTCTTTTCTCCGCTGGCCTTTTTAATGGGAGTACCCTGGGCTGATGCCCAAACCATTGGTGCTTTGCTGGGTGAAAAAACCATGATCAATGAATTCGTGGCCTATAGCCATCTGGCCGAAATGTTGAAATCAGGTTCAGGCATTGAATTGCAAAAGCGGTCAGCAGTCATCGCAACCTATGCGCTCTGCGGTTTTTCCAATCTGAGCTCGATTGCGATTCAGATCGGTGGCATTGGCGGCATTGCCCCCAGCCGACGCGGAGATCTGGCCCGCCTGGGGATTCGAGCGGTGATTGCCGGTTCACTTGCCTGTTTCATGACCGCCACCATCGCTGGCATGTTGATTTAAGATGCATCAGGAATGGCAGGGTCTGGGGGATGTTTCCGAGACCCTGCTTTTGCCTTTGTATGCCCGCATTTTAGAAAGCCGTTCTCGGCACCCTGTCTTCAAAGACCCCGAGGCTGAACGGATTGCCGATCAACTTTTTCCCTTTTTTGAAAGCTCCTCGCGCCCCCTTTACCGCCGTCTGGCCCAGGGCAAACTTCATCCCCTGCTGGTGCGCACACTGTCTCTGCGCACCTTGCATTTCGATCAGATCGCTCAAACCTGGCTTCAAAAACATCCCCAGGGCACGATTATCAGCCTGGGGTGTGGCCTGGATACCCGTTTTTCACGCATCGACAACGGCCAGGCCACCTGGATCGAATTGGATCTGCCGGAAGTCATTCGCCTGCGCCAAAACTTTTTCGAAGCGCATCCCAGAATTCAACAGATTTCTGAATCGGTTTTGAATTTGGATTGGTTCAGCCAAATCCCCTCGGGCCCCCGCCTCTTTTTGGCCGAAGGCCTGTTTATGTATCTGCCCGAAACAGAATTACGCCTTCTACTTCAAAGCCTGGTCATTCAGTTTGCAGGCAGTGAACTGCTCTGCGAAATGGCTTCTCGCTATTGGGTCGAAAACTGGGGCTGGATTATCAGCTATAAAATGCAGCGCGAATTTCATCTGCGTGAAAAAGCGACCTTTTACTGCGGTATCCATTCAGGCAAAGAACTGGAAAGCTGGGCCCCCGGCTTAAAGGTTTTAAACGAATGGAGCTATTTTGATGAAAAAGAAGGCCTGCCTTTGCTCTACCATTTGCGGCATCTGCATCTGATCAGCCGAATCATGTGGAGTTTGCACTGTCGTTTGGGGGATACGACACAATAAGAATGCATGAAGTGAAAAACGGATAAAGTGAGAAATCAAACCCGAATTTAGTGAACGACTTCAGGAGCCGCTTCAATGCCCATTTCTTCGAGTTTTTCGAGGGCATCTTTGGCCAAAGTCCGCACATCGGCAGGTTCATCGGCTTTTTTTGAAATTTTCTTGAGCACGGGAATCGAGGTGGGTTCTTTAAAATCAGCGATCACATTACAGAGTGTCAGCTTGACCACCAGTTCTTTCTCCGTTTTGAGTAAGCGCACCAGGTATTTTGAGGCCCTGGGATCGCGGATCTTCCAGAGAGATTCTACGGCCACTTCGCGAATAAAGGGACTGGGGCTGCGCAAGAGCTGCAAAATAGCAGGCACCAGATCGCGAGAGTTTTCTTTCATATCGCCCAAAGCACGGATAATCGCAATCTGCGCATCGGTCCGGCCGCGGTTGACTATCAAAGCTTGTAGCAGACGTTTGCCACTGGCCTTGTGGTTAATCCGGGCAATGGCATTGGCCGAAGTCATGCGTACCTGGGTACTTAAGTCAGTTACCAGAGATTTGTGGAGTTGCTCCAAGGCTTCGGGGTCTGCAATAATGCCCAGTTCTGTGGCCGCGCGGGCACGGGCATATTGGTTGCGGTTGGTGGTGAGTTCATACAAGAGCTTACGCACTTCGGCTTTTGAAGACGCCGACGTCTGGGTGGCTGCCTGGGCCGAATGCTGAACCAGCACCAAAGGCGCGGTCAGTAAACCGAGACAGACACACCCAGTCATCATACGTTTGCCGAGTGATATATAGGTCATGGGATCATTGTACTGGATTCCCAGCAGAGGCGCAATTGCCCCTCACTCGCCAAAATGCTTAAACAACCCCAAAAGCCCCCCAAACAGGCCGCCCAAAGCATTGAAAAATGAAGCCAAACTGACAATCAGCAATAGAATCCAAACCCAGAAAAAAGCACTGGCGATCAAGCCCAAAACGCTCAAACACAGCCTGAGCAAAGGCCAGTGCGTCCAACTTTTGAGACGCTGAATTCGCCCCAGCAAAGCCAAAATGAGATAAACGAGTCCCCAGGAAAGAAAAATCGCAGTGTAAATTTGCGCAAATACAACAAACACCTCTGCCGGTGTTTTAAACACCAGATAGAGCAGGCTTAAATCTTCAAGCAATTCAGAAATCTGCATGTTCGACAGACTCTGGCAGAGGGCCGATATAGCGTGCCCTTGGGCGAATCAGGCGGGCCAAGGGGTATTCTTCGAGCAGGTGGGCAACCCAGCCCACAACCCGCCCCAGCACAAAAACTTCCTGGGCCCGCTGGGGGGGCCAGCCCCATAGACGGCACAGGGCCAAGAGGGCAAAATCCAGATTCGGAGCCTGTTGCGTCAAGCGCTGAACTTCATCAATCACGGCGTTTAAAAACTCAGCTTGCTTGCCGCCTCCCTTTATACGCCAAAGCACAGGGGCCAGTGCCTGCCAACGCGGATCTCCCTGGGGATAAAGCCGATGGCCAAAACCATCAAAGGATTCTGCTCGACGCAGACGGGAATGCAGAGCATCCGCAACGGAATCAGCCTGTTCGCATTCCCGCAAGAGGGCCTCGACCCGCGCCCATTGCCCCCCATGGCGAGAACCACTGAAACTGGCCAAGCCCGCAAGCACAGCCTGAACAGGCTGACTGCCTGCTGAAGCCGCACAGCGCACGCTGAAGCTTGAGATATTTAATTCATGTTCGGCAGAGAGCATCAAGGCTTGATTCAAAACCGCTGCGACCTCTGGCTGGTCGGCAGCCCAAGCCGCTTGTAGCGTATGTGCCAGCCCCTCAGACTGCGGGTGGTGCCCACAAAAAACACGGGTCAGCAGAGCCAACATCGCCAGCCCGCTGCGCACCACTCCTTCCGGGCGCAGGTCCCAACAGCGGGGATCTTCAGCCAGGTTGAGCAAAGCCCGCTGCGCGCAAAGAACGGGCTCACGCTGCTTCTCAGAATGCTTTTCGAGAGCCGGCACATCGCTTTCAAGTTGAGACCAATCCGGAAGCTCGGTTTGCCAGAGCAAAGCCAGCACGGCTTCAAACGATGGGTTTGCCATCAACTCAGAAAGAGCCTGTCCACGGTAATAGATCTGGCCATTCTGAATCAGACAAAGGGCGGTATCCAAAACCGGCAGCCCCCAATCCAGAGAACGGGCAACC
>PFGG01000068.1:13313-15277 GCA_002783405.1 bacterium (Candidatus Blackallbacteria) CG13_big_fil_rev_8_21_14_2_50_49_14
TTCTCCAACAGGCGCTGAATATCTTCAGCCAGATAGCGTTTTCCGCGTGAATTTGGTTCTCCTTCAGAACGGATCAGTCCGCGACTGACATAGGCATAGAGGGTAGCGGGGGTAATGCCCAATAATTCAGTGACTTCACGCGAACTCAAATGGGTTTTTTCTTTTAAAACCGAGTTCATCCATTCCTCCTGAAGGGTTGCTGTTCGCTTTCATTTTACGCACGCTCTCGCAAAAGTTTATATATTGATTTAATAATCAAGATTGACTACTAATGATCAATATATCAATAATAAGAGCAGATCTCAAATAAGGAGCCTCTCATGCAAACCCCAACCCAACCCCTTCCCGCTTCTGGCCTCGATCAGGTAATAGCCTGCGAAACCCGCCTCAGCCAGGTCGATGGCCGCCAGGGCAGCCTGCTCCTGCGGGGTTGGCCCTTGCAAGCCGCAATTCAAAATTTTGATTTGCTCGGTCTGACCCAGTTACTTTGGCAGGATTTAGTACCTGAGAAACTTTCAAGTCAAAGTCTGGGCAAAGCCCGTGTCAAGGCCTTTGCTGCACTGACCCCCTTCTGGCCCTGGCTCAAAAGCCTGCCACCCCTTGAAGCACTGCGGGCAGGGCTATCGTTGCTACCGGGGGAGCCCAACGGCCAGGAGCTGCTTTCAGCCAGCCAGGTACTTCTGGCTGGCTGGATCCGACTGGCGCAGGGTCTGAATCCTTTGCCCCCGGATCCTGAAGCCGAAGCCCTTGCAGATTTTGGCAGCATGCTGCAGGGCCAAGTCCCCGACCCAGCCTGGGTCAAAGCCTTGGGTGCCTATTGGATCAGCGTGAGTGACCACGGTTTAAATGCCTCCACCTTTACAGCCCGCGTGATTGCCTCGACCCGTTCAGATCTGCGCTCAGCCCTCTTGGGAGCCATTGGAGCGCTCAAAGGCCCGCTGCATGGGGGAGCTCCCGGCCCGGTTCTGGATATGCTCGATGCGATTGGACACCCCGATCAGGCCCTGGCCTGGATTCAGAACGAACTCAAAGCAGGACGCCGTCTGATGGGGTTTGGCCACCGCATTTACCAGGTCCGTGACCCCCGTGCCGATGTCTTGCAAGCCGCTTTGCAGGCATGGCAGGCCCACCATGATTCCCCCCGTTTGAAACTGGCGCAAGCGGTAGAAGCCCTGGCGCTTGAAGCCTTGACCCAGCATAAACCCGAGCGCCCCCTGGCCACCAATGTGGAGTTTTATACGGCCCTGCTGCTTGAAGCCCTGGGTTTTGAACGCCAGACCTTTACCGCCGTTTTCGCCTTGGGGCGCACCATTGGCTGGGTGGCACATTATTATGAGCAAATCGCTGAAGGCCGCCTGATTCGCCCCCAATCCCGCTATATTGGGCCAAACCCAACTGTGCATTCAGCCTGATCAGGCGCTAAACTGAAAACTATTCTGCAATCCGGAGGATCTCTATGAAAAAATGGCTCAGCACTCCCCTTCTTCTCGCCAGCCTGTTATTGGCCAGCCAAGCGGCCCCGGCCTGGTCAAGCCCGCAGTCTGCACCTACGCAAATCGCGGCCCAACCCACGGCCCAGATCAAAACCCAGTTGATTACTTACCAGGACGGCGATCAGGTGCTCGAAGGTTATCTGGCCTATAATGCCGCTCAAACGGGCAAACGCCCGGGTATTTTGATCGTACACGAATGGACCGGCATGGGAGCCTATGTCAAACACCGTGCCGAGCAACTCGCAAAAATGGGCTATGTGGCCTTTGCTGCCGATATCTATGGCAAGGGCGTCCACCCCAAGCCCCCCCAAGAAGCCGGACAAATGGCTGGCAAATACAAGGGCAACCGCGCCCTCTTCCGCTCACGCCTCAAAGCCGGCTACCAGATGCTGCTGAAACAGGCCCAGACCGATCCTGCCAAAACAGCGGCCATCGGCTATTGCTTTGGTGGAACGGGCGCATTGGAACTGG